>JAQGMP010000619.1 GCA_028292285.1 Variovorax sp.
CACCACCTCGGCAATCTCGCGTGGCGCAAACGTGAGGGCGGCAGTCTGGCCGAGCCGGAATCGCTCTTGCTGGGGCCGACTCGCTAGACCGATACGCGGCTGGTCAGCATGTGCCGCGCCCAGCCGCCGCATCAATGCGGTGAAGCCGAAGCTCCATGGTGTCTCGCGCAGCCGCTTCAGAAGCGCCTGCAAGCTCACCGCCGCGCTGTCGACATCGCGTCGCGTCACACGATGCCCCGCCCGCCCATGCGCACCGGCCAGCGCGCGACGACGCCGCGTTGCATCGACTCGAGCGCGGTTTGCGTGAACACGTTGATGCTGACGTGGCGCGCCAAGTAGTGCTCCAGAACCAGCCCGAACAAGTACGGACTGGTGCCCGAAAAACCTTCTTCGTCCACGCTCAAGGTGCAGAGGACACCGCGACCATAGATCAACGGGCCGGCACCGGGGAGACGGCGCGTGACCCGCTCGATGCGCGAGCCGACGAGGCTCTCGATTTGCCGCCGCTGCACGTTGTTGTCGATCGAGACGAAGAGCCGCAACATGTCGCGCAACGCCTGAGCGCCCTCGCGGTGTGGCATGTCGGCCAGCGGCAAGTGATTGAAGCCGAGCTGCCGAATCAGTCGCCAGGCGATCTCACGCTGCGCGAAGGGCGACTTGGGTGTGCTGGGCGGGCGAATCAGGCCGACGCTTGCCACCGGAATCGAGTCGGACACCGCGAGGTCGGAGACGCCGTTGCGCGGTACCAGGCACGGCAAGTCGCGATTGGTCAGCAGGGCCTTGACCGAAAGATAGCGGATGGTTTCCGAGTAAGGCGCCTCGTTCTGATCGACCAGCGAGACAAAGACTTCGGTGCCGACGTAGGGCGTGCGTGTACCGTATTTGCGTGAAGTGTCCGAGGCCAGCCGCGGTTCGCGACGGACCGAAAAGTAGCGGCCGTAGTTGCCTTCGTCCTCATTCAACGTTTGGTACAGCGGCCGAAAATCCATGGCCGCTGTGGTTTGGGCTTGTTGGCCAGCAATCGCCTTGACCGAATAGACCTCGAAGTCCAGCGGCCGCGAACGATCGGGCACCAGATGAAATTCGGGCTGCGAAGAATTGAGTTCGATGCGGTCGGTGCGCCGCTCGAACAGGTTGATCACCGGTGTGCAAAACAGCGCGAACTGCCCCACGTCGACCAGTCCACCAAGAGTGCCCGGCGGCTTGGTGAGCAGGATGAGAACTTCGGCCTCTTTGCCGGCGACGCGCGACAAGCCCGCGGCCAGTTGCGTCAGCGTAAAAAAGTAGAACCGCTCCGGGCATGCGAAATATTCGTGGAGCAGGTTGTGCCCATGAAAGGTGTTCCATTCGAGCGGCAGCAAGCCGTGCTCCGGGCCCAGTCCCTCGTGAACCAGGGCGCCCTCGGTCACGACATGCGGGCGCTGCATGAGATTGCCCGGCTCACCCGTGAATGTGGCCACCGCCGAGGTGTGCAGCAGTTCGAACAGATGCGACGCCACCTGCTCGTTGCCGCGCAGGTAAACGGGCAGGCGATCGAGCCCGATCAGGTCGCTGAAGTTGCGCTCGCCGACCATCCGAAGTCGCAGCCGCAATGCACCCGTGACCTGCACGTGCGGCGGCACATAGCGCTCGAGCGCGGGGATGTCGGGTGGCGCGCCCGTGAGCTTGGCATCGACGATCTCGATCGGCCAGAGGGTCACGTCCTGGCTCGAACGAAATTCGCAGGGGGTTTCTTCCCCGGCCGGCACCTTGGCGTGAAACGCGGTCGCGCGCGGAACAACAAAGCCGCGCGTGAAGTCGCCTTCTTTCACGCTGGGATGCAACTGCGCCACCGCCATCGAGGGCGTCGGGCTCAGGTAGTTGGGATAGAGCACTTCGAGCAGTCGCTGCGTGAAGCGCGGAAACTCCGCGTCGAGCTTGATCTGCATGCGTGCCGACAAGAAGCTGAACGACTCGATCAACCGCTCGACATACGGATCGTCGACCTCGGTGCCGTGCATGCCGAGCCGGCGCGCGATCTTCGGGTGGGAGGCTGCGAACTCCCCCGCCATCTCGCGCATGTAGACCAGCTCTTTGTTGTAGTAGTCGAGGAGTTGTGGGTCCATGGGATCTTTTGCGAAGGAGCGCGCGCAGTTCAGCGAACGACGCGTGCCGGGCCACGCGTCTGGCGCGTGACGCTCATGCGATTGGTTTCCAGATCGACCGAGCTCTGGACCATCAACTCCAGCGGATAAGGCTTGAGATTGATCATCGCGCGAATCTCGAAAAGCAGGACGTTGTAGGCATCGCCTGCACCCTCTTGCATCAGTGGCAACACCGTGACGGTTTCAGGAATGAGCCGCGGCTCGTAGTCGGTGATGGCGCGGCGAATGATCCGCTCGATGTCCACCCATTTGCGCTCCGACAAATAGCTCCCCGCCAGCGCCCGCACGCCGAAGTTGACGGTCGAAGATGCCGCTTCGGCATATCGCTTGCGATCGATCAGGTCGTCGGCGTTGGTGGTGTTCAACAGATAGCCGAGGTCGCGCTGGATGATGTCGCGCATCTGGCTGACGCTGACCGCGTAGTCCGATGGCGTCTCCGACTTGCGGCCCGGGTTCTCATCGCGCAGCCGGTCGAACAACGTTGGCATGAGACGGGCGCCGGCACGCGACGCGCTTGCGTCGGCGGCACGCGGCTGGCGAATGCCCGGATGAACGGGATGAACGGGTTGTGGCGGAGGGACGCTCGGGTGCGGGGCGGCGTCCGTTGCAGGCGGTTCGAGCAACTCCATGGCGTCAATGCTCCGCGACGGTGGGTGGCGCATCGAACTCGCAGTGCCGAAGATCGAGCAGCGAGATGTCGCCGGCATCGGTCATCCACATTTTCTGGCCGCGCGCATG
>JAQGMP010000640.1 GCA_028292285.1 Variovorax sp.
GCCGGCATTCCGAAGACCTTCAAGCCTCGCAGCGCCGCCGCCCTCGCCTGACCGTTCGGCGCTACTACCTTCCAGGGCCGCCCGGCCCTTGCGTTTGCTTGCACAATACTTGCATCAACAACGCAGCAGCGCCGCTTCGGCGACTGAAAAGAAGGCAGTTTGAATGAGCAGTGTGGTCGTGACCGGCGCGGGCTCGGGCATCGGAGCGGCGACGTGTCGGCGTCTGGCTGCACAGGGCATCGACCTGGTCATCCACACCGGTAGCCGGCGTGAGGCGGCCGACGCCGTGGCCGCGCAATGCAGTGCGGTGCGCACCACCGTGGTGGTCGGCGACATGGCCCGGCCATCGACTGTCGATGCGCTGCTCGATGCGGCCATGGCACTCGGCAAAGGCTCCGATGAAGGCGGCGGACTGCGCGGCGTGGTCGCCAACGCCGGCTTCGCCGATCGGCGCACCCTCTCCGAACTCGACGACGAAATCCTCGAGCGTTCGCTGCGGACCATGGTCGTTTCCGTCGCGCACCTCCTGCGGAAAAGTTTGCCGTTGCTCGCGCTTTCGGGGCAAGGCCGCTTCGTCGCGGTCAGCTCGTTCGTCGCACACCGCTTCACACTCGGCGCCTCCACTTTTCCGGCGACAGCGGCGGCCAAGGCCGGCGTGGAGGCCCTGGTGAAAGCGGCCGCTGCGGAGAACGCTTCGCGCGGCATCACGGTCAATGCGGTAGCGCCCGGCTACGTGCGCAAAGATCGCGCGAATGCGGGGGCGCTCACCGACGAGCAATGGAAACAGGCGCTGTTGCGCGTGCCCGCCGGCCGGCTCGCCACGCCCGACGACATCGCCGCACCGATTGCCTTTTTGCTGAGCCCCGAAGCGGCCTTCATCACCGGTCAGATTCTTCACGTCGACGGCGGCATGACCCTGTGACGCGCCGCGCCGCTGTTTCCCTCGCAGCCTCTTCATTTACCACCCACGGAGAAACACCATGACAAACCGTCGCCAATTCATCGCCAGCGTCGCCGCGGCCAGCGCCGCGACCGCGCTCACACATCCCGCCTTCGCGCAGACCGACGCGACCGAAAGCGCATGGGGGCGCATCAACCGCACGAAGGTGCTGCGCATGGGCGCGGTGGCCGGCGCAGCGCCGTACTATCACAAGGACTTGGCGTCCGGCGAATGGCAGGGCTTCATGATCGATTTCGGTAAGAGCCTCGCGGCCAGCCTGAACGTCAAGCTCGACATCAACGAGACCAGCTGGGGCAACTCGGTGCTGGACCTGCAGTCGAACAAGATCGACGTGTTCTTCGGCCTGAACCCGACGCCGGCACGCGCGCTGGTGGTCGACTTTTCAGACCCGCTGTTCAACAACGCGTTCGTGCTGGTGGCGCGCAAGGGCTTCGATCCGAAGACCTGGGAAGAGCTCAACAAGCCCGACGTGAAGATCGCCGTGGACATCGGCTCGTCGCATGACCAGGTCGTGACCAAGACCTGCCCCAACGCGCAAATCATTCGACTCGAAAAAGCCGCCGACGCGACGCTCGCGCTGCAGACCGGGCGCGCTGACTGCCAGGTGCTCGCCGTCGTGCTGGCGCTCACCGTGGTCAGCAAAAACCCGACCGTCGGGCACATCGTGTTGCCGACGCCGACACAGGCCACGACCACCAACCTGGGCTTCCGCAAGGAAAGTGATCGGCAGTGGGTCGAGTACGTCAACAAGTGGATCGGGCAGACGCGCGCCAGCGGCAAGGTGAAGGAAGTGGTGCTGGCCAACATGCAGACGCTGTCGGGCGTGAAGCCGGACCAGGTTCCGTCGACCATCAGCTTCTAAGCCGAGCCGCCATCCGTGTACCACTGGGACTTCGAATTTCTATGGGGCTTCCGAAAGCTCCTCTTCATGGGACTGGGTTACACGGCGGCCTACACGGTCATCTGCACGGTGCTGGGTTTGGCGATCGGGCTGGCGGTGGCGATGGGGCGGCTGTCCCAGCACGTGTGGCTGCGCGCACCGCTGCGCGCGTATGTCGAAGTCTTCCGCTGCACGCCGGTGCTGGTGCAACTGGTCTGGTTCTATTACGCGCTGCCGGTGCTTACCGGCATCCAGATCTCGGCGGCGCTGGCGGCCATCCTCGCGCTCTCTTTGTATGGCAGCTCGTTCTATTCGGAGATCATTCGCGGCGGCATCATTTCGATCGATCCGGGGCAAACCGAAGCGGCGCGTGCGCTCGGCATGCGGCGCTTTCAGATGATGCGCCGCGTGGTGTTGCCGCAGGCGTTCAGGCGCATGGTGCCGCCGCTGTTGAACCAGTCGATCCTGCAACTCAAGAACACGTCCTTGCTGTCGGTGCTGGCCCTGCCCGATCTGCTCTACCAGGGCCAGAGCATCGCGCACGAAACCTATCGGCCGCTGGAGACCTACACCGTGGTGGCGCTGGCGTATTTTCTCGTGCTGCTGCCGGCCACCATCCTGGTCAAGCGCGCTGAAACCCGCCTCTCCGGTGCGGCGCATTCATGACATCTCCGCTGCCTCCTGCTCCCATGATCGAGGTCACGCACCTCGGCAAACGCTTCGGCGACAACCGCGTGCTGCGCGACGTGTCGCTCTCTGTCGCCAAAGGCGAGGTCATCGCCTTGATCGGGCCTTCGGGCTCGGGCAAGTCGACCTTGCTGCGCTGCCTCAACCTGCTGACCGTGCCCGACGAAGGCACGGTGCGGGTCGGCGAACAATCGCTGACCTTCACCGGCGCTGCGACGCGGCTGCCGAAGGACGCGGTGCTCTCCGGCTTTCGTGCGCGCACGGGCATGGTGTTCCAGCACTTCAACCTGTTCCCCCACATGACGGTGCTCGGCAACGTCATGGAAGGCCCGGTCACCGTCATGAAACAGCCGAAGGCGCAAGCCGCCGACAAGGCGCGCGCCCTGCTCGCGAAGGTCGGACTGCTGGAAAAGGCGCACGCGTGGCCCGACCAGTTGTCGGGTGGACAAAAGCAGCGCGTCGCCATCGCACGCGCGCTGGCGATGGAGCCGCAGGTGATGCTGTTCGACGAGGTCACGTCAGCCCTCGATCCCGAGCTGGTCGGCGAGGTGCTGCGCGTGATTCAGGCGCTGGCCGAAGAAGGCATGACCATGCTGCTGGTCACGCACGAGATGTCGTTCGCGCGCGAAGTGGCGCATCAGGTGGCGTTCATGCGCGACGGCGTCATCGTCGAATGCGGACCGGCGCGACAGGTTATCGATGCGCCGAACGAAGCCGCGACGCGCGCTTTCCTGGCACGCTTTCACGAAGGCAGGCCGACCAGCGCTTGACTTGCGGATGTCGGGGCCGATGCCGTGGCCGACACGGCCGCCGACGAGTCGGACGAGGCCGCAGCTACCGATTTGGCAGTCGCCGCACTGCGCGCGTCAGCATCGGCCTGCGAATGCGCCAGCGCCATCACCTCGTGCGGCGCTTTGTTCTTGAGCTTGTGATCGCTCCACACCTGGCGCCAGTGCCGGGCGCCGGGCAAGCCGTTGCGCAAGCCGAGCATGTGCCGCGCGATGGTCGACCACGGCGTGCCATGCGCCGCAGCGTCGCGAACCATGTAGTCGCACATCTGCCGTTCCACATCTTCGCGGGTGAGCCCGATATCGACATGGCGTGAGGTGTCACCAAAGAACTCCGTGTCCCAGCCGGCCAGCCACCAGGGGTTGTGATAGGCCTCCCGGCCGATCATCACGCCGTCGAGCAGGCGCAGTTGCGTGTGCACTTCGGTGCTGTCGTGAATGCCGCCGTTGATCGAAAACCGCAGCGCCGGAAAATCGTGCTTCAGCCGATGAACCAGCGCATAGCGCAGTGGCGGTACTTCGCGGTTCTGCTTCGGGCTCAGGCCCTTGAGCCACGCGTTGCGCGCATGCACGATGAACGTCTTGCAGCCCGCTTCGCTCACGATTCCGACGAAGTCGCGCACGAACTCGTAGCTCTCCGACTTGTCGATGCCGATGCGGTGCTTGACGGTGACCGGCACGTCGACCACGTCGACCATCGCCTTCACGCAATCGGCGACCAGTTGCGGCTCGGCCATGAGGCAGGCGCCGAATGCGCCACGCTGCACGCGCTCGCTGGGGCAACCGCAATTCAGATTGATTTCGTCGTAGCCCCACTCCTGGCCGAGTTGCGCGCAATGCGCCAGATCGGCCGGTTCGCTGCCGCCCAGTTGCAGCGCGACCGGATGTTCTTCGGCATGGAAGCGCAGGTGCCGCGGCACATCGCCGTGTACCAGTGCGCCAGTCGTGACCATCTCGGTGTAGAGCAGTGCGTGGCGGGTGAGCAGCCGGTGGAAGTAGCGGCAGTGCCTGTCGGTCCAGTCCATCATCGGCGCCACGCTGACGCGGTCCGGCGCGTGCCGGGGGTTCGGATCGAAGGATGCTGAAGCAGACATGGAGATGAGGCTCGCACTGGCGCGTTGTCGGCCGGCGGCGCCGGCAAAGCCCCGGATTGTCTCTCAGGGGTTGCCGAGCTGCCCGTACGACGTGCGAAGACCGGCATAGTCGGTCGGCCCGCTGTTTTCGGGCGGATTGCCGGTGGCCGAGAGCCAGGCGGCGATGCTCGGCAGGCGCTTGTCGAAGTAGAACTGCAGCTCGCGCCAATTGCCGCCCTGCACGTGGAGCTGCGTGATTTCAAGCGCCTCGACCGCGATGGTGCGCAGGCTGCTCACCATCGCCAACGAACGGCCTTCGAGCATTTGCAAAGTCACTTCGCGGCCTTGGGCCAGAATTTCTTCGAGGATGCGGCGGTGGACCGAATAGTCCGCCCAGGCCTGCTTGGCGCAGGCATCGTTCAGCTCTCGGAAGACCCAGTGCATGTTCTGCGCGAACATCGACGCCACCTGGCCCGCTTGCCGCAGGCTTTGCTGCGTGGCGATGCGCTGCAAACGCACGCCCCAGAAAATGGCCGCCAACACGCCGAAGGCTTGCACCCACGCGGCCCATTCGCCTGCCGTGGCGGGGCGATGAAACCAGGCCGCAACGCACAAGGCGATGGTGACTGCGGCCACTGCCACCTGAAACTTCCGCATGTTTGCCTTTCCCGGGTGCCGGGCAGTATCAAACACGCGGCCCCTCTTTGCCGAACATTTTTCGAATTGCCGCCACGCCGGCGACCAATGCATTGGCGTAAGTGGCTTGCGGATCGGTCGCGGCTTCGAGCGGAAGATAAGGCAGCGCGTCCTCCATTGCGTAATCCGTTCCTTCCATCAATACCCAATAGAACTCGCCTTCTTCGAGTTCGTGGACGGTCAGTGCGATATTTCGCAATGTCGACATGGGTTGAGGTGGGGCCGGTAAATGTTACGGATAGGACTGATTCATCCTATTCAGCGGGCTGGGCAACGCCTAGCCACAATTTCACGTTTCGCTACAAATGTGACAAGTCGTAAACGAACTGCATGCTATTTGTTTGCGAAATGGCGCAAATCGCCGGGCCGCCGCTCCTTCCAGTTTTCCTCCTACAGCAGAGGCGGGCCTCGCCTTCTAAGCTTCAAGCATCGCCTTTTCAGGGCTGCAATTTAGGAGACTGCGATGAATCAATTCCATCTCGAGCCGAGCATGACGACCACGTTCGGCGGTACGTTTTATCCGTCCGGCTATTCGATGGTGATGTTTCCGGATGCGAACGATGCAGCCCGAATCGGCAAGCAATTGGTCGACGCCGGCTTCGACGATCAGGACGTCATGCTGGTCCCCGCCGCCATCGTTCTTTCGCAGATCACGCCGACGGTCAGCGGTGCGGACGACCCGTTGCCCTCCGCCGGCACCGAAGGCGCGACGGTGCGCGCCCTGACCGAACTCGCCCGCAAGGGCCACGCCGGCCTGCTGGTCAAGACCGACGATGAAGACGTGGCCGAACGGTTGATGAAACTGGTGCGCGAGGTGCCGTACTCGATGGCCCAGCGCTACCGTGCGCTGGTCATCGAGGATCTTTGAGGCGCTGAAGCGGCCACGCCGGCGATCAGGTCGCCCTCATGTCGCCATATGGCTGGGCTTGGCGTTGACGATTTTTTCGGGCTCGTTGGCCTCGACCCATGTCTCGCCATTGAGTCCGGCCTGCAGCCGGTCCATATTGAGCTCGTTTGTCCACTTGGCGACCACGATGGTTGCCACACCGTTGCCGACCAGATTCGTCAGCGCGCGTGCTTCCGACATGAAGCGGTCGATGCCGAGGATCAACGCCAGCCCCGCCACCGGAACGTGCCCCACCGCCGACAGCGTCGCAGCCAGCACGATGAAGCCGCTGCCCGTCACGCCCGCCGCGCCCTTCGACGTCAACAACAGCACGGCCAGCAACGTGATCTCTTGCCCCAGCGTCATCGGCGTGTTGGTCGCCTGCGCGATGAACACCGCCGCCATCGTCAGGTAGATCGAGGTGCCATCGAGGTTGAACGAATAGCCGGTCGGGATCACCAGGCCGACGGTTGTCTTGTTGGCGCCGAGGTTCTCCATCTTTTCCATCATCCGCGGCAACACCGATTCTGACGATGACGTGCCCAGCACGATCAGCAGTTCTTCCTTGATGTACTTGACGAACTTCCAGATGCTGAAGCCGTGGAAGCGGGCGATGAGCCCCAGCACCACGAACACGAACAGCAGACAGGTCAGATAGAAGGTGCCCATCAGCTTGCCCAGCGAAAAGAGCGAGCCCACGCCGTACTTGCCGATGGTAAAAGCCATGGCGCCGAAAGCCCCGATGGGCGCCAGCTTCATGATGTAGCCGACGATCACGAAGAGCACGTGCGAGCCCTTTTCGATCACGTCGAACACCAGCGTGCCGCGGCCGCCGAAGCGGTGCAGCGCAAAGCCGAACATCACGGCGATCAGCAGCACCTGCAGGATCTCGCCTTTGGCGAACGCATCGACCAGCGTGCTGGGGATGATCGCCATCAAAAAGTCGACCGTGCCCTGCATCTTGCCGGGGCCGGTGAAGGCCGCGACCGCTTTGGTGTCGAGCGTCGACGGGTCGACGTTCATGCCGGCACCGGGCTGGATGAGGTTGACCAGCACCAGGCCGACCACCAGCGCCACGCTGCTCACGATTTCGAAGTACAGCAGGGCGAGGCCACCGGTCTTGCCGACCTTCTTCATGTCTTCCATGCCGGCGATGCCGACCACCACCGTGCAGAAGATGATCGGCGCGATCATCATCTTGATGAGCTTGATGAAGCCGTCGCCGAGCGGCTTCATGGACTCGCCCACCGCGGGATAGAAGTGGCCGAGGGCCACGCCGATGATCACCGCGGTGATGACCTGGGCGTAGAGCGACTTGTACAGCGGCGGCTTGACCGCCGACGCGGTGACGGATGAGGCGGTAGACATGCGGTCTCCTTCGTGTTCTTGCTGTTGAATTTAT
>JAQGMP010000325.1 GCA_028292285.1 Variovorax sp.
AAACACGAACAAAAGGTTGGCATGCGAGTCTTGATTCTGGGCAGCGGTGTGATCGGCACCTCGACGGCGTATTACCTGGCCCGCGCCGGCCATGAGGACACGGTGATCGACAGCCAGCCCGCGCCGGACATGGAGACCAGCTTCGGCAATGCCGGCGAAGTCTCTCCCGGTTATTCGGCACCGTGGGCTGGCCCCGGCGTGCCGATCAAAGCCATCAAGTGGATGCTGATGCAGCACAGCCCGCTGGTCATCAAGCCGATGCTCGACCTTGCCATGTGGCGCTGGGGCCTGTCGATGCTGCGCAACTGCACCGAGGCGCGCTACGAAATCAACAAGGGCCGCATGGTGCGGCTGGCCGAGTACAGCCGCGACTGCCTGAAGGCGTTGCGCGCCGACACCGGTATTCAGTACGACGAGCGCGCGCAGGGCACGCTGCAACTGTTCCGCACGCAGCATCAGCTCGACGGCACGGCGCAAGACGTCGAAGTGCTGAAGAAGTCCGGCGTGCTCTACCAGGTGCTCGACCGCGACGGCTGCGTTCAGTACGAGCCTGCACTTGCCGGCGTCAAAGAGAAGTTCGTCGGCGGACTGCGGCTGCCGGGCGATGAGACAGGCGACTGCTTCAAGTTCACGCAGGCGTTGGCCAAGCTGGCCGAAGCCGCGGGCGCCACTTTTAAATTCGGCGTCTCGATCAAGGCGATCGAGCGCAGCGGCGCTGGCGCCGGCGGCCACATCACCGGCGTGCGCACAGACGCCGGCACCTTCGAAGCCGACCGCTACATCGTCGCGCTCGGCAGCTATTCACCCGCCGTGCTCAAGCCGCTCGGCATCGCCTTGCCGGTGTACCCGGTCAAAGGATTTTCGATCACTGTGCCGATCACCGATGCCAGCGGCGCGCCCGAATCGACGGTGATGGACGAGACCTTCAAAGTGGCCGTCACGCGCCTCGGCGACCGCATCCGCGTCGGCGGCACGGCGCAGTTGTCGGGCTTCGACCTGGCGCTCGATCAGCGCCGGCGCGACACGCTCGAACACGTCGTCACCGACCTGTTTCCGCGCGGCGGTCCGGTGAAAGACGCGACCTTCTGGACAGGCCTGCGCCCGATGACGCCCGACGGCACGCCCGTGATCGGTGCCACGTCCATCGGCAACCTGATGCTGGCGACCGGCCACGGCACGCTGGGCTGGACCATGGCGGCGGGCACCGGCCGCGTCATGGCGGACCTGATCGATGGGCGCAAGCCCGAGATCGATATGGAAGGGCTGACGGTCGCGCGCTACGCCTAGCGCGCGTTCACGATCCCCAGAACCGCCCCGTTGTCGTCCGCATTGCAAACCAGTTGGCGACGACCGTCGGCGCTGGCGATGCGGATCTCGTAGAGGCCATCGCGTGGTGACGATGCGTTGGTGATGGTCAGGCTGTCCCGCGGCAGGTTGTATTGACGCGCGGTCGCGGTGAGGCAATCGGTTCGGGCCTTGTCGGGCGCGCCGCCGACTCTCACGGCGGTCGTTCCGCAGGCGCCGAGCAAAGCCGCGGCCAGCAAGACGCCGCACAAGGCCGTGGTCGTCTGGATCGAAGTGGTCATGCGACTCTTCCTTGTGAGTTCAGATTATCTGGATGCCGCACCGGGCGCCACGACGGCACCTTCGATGCGATGACGCTTCAAGGCTTCCGCAACGAAGCCCGTGCTCTTCATTTCTTCGACAAAGGCTGCGAGCACGCTGTGCGCATCGGCACCGCGGCCAGCCGGCAAGCCCATCGCCTGCTGGATCACCATGAAGCGCCCGGGCAGCATGCGCACGCCGGGCACGCGCCGCACCTCGCTCTCGAGCAGTTGCCGAATGCCCGCTGCGACTTCGACCTCACCCGCGCGCAGGGCAGCCAGCACCGCTGGCGCGCTCGCCATGCGAACGATTTCCGCCTGCCTGATTTCGCGCGTGAGGAAGAGGTCGTAGGCGCTGCCGGAGCCGACGGCAATGCGCTGTCCGCCCCGATCGACCTCGGCGTTGTCGGCGAGCGGCGATGCATCGACGACCAGGTAGCTGCCTTCGATGAGCACGTACGGTTCGGTGAAGCGCAGACCTTCGCTGCGAGCCGGGTCGATCGCGAAAAATCCGATGTCGGCGCGCTCGTTCCTGACGGCATCGACCGACGCGGCTGCCTTGTCGAACACCACGAGCTCGATGTCGACGCCGAGTCGGCGTGCGAACGCGTGGGCCAAGTCGATCGACACGCCGACCGGTGCGCCGTCCGCGTCCTTGTTCGCAAGGATCGGGTTGCCGAGATTGATCGACGCGCGCAATGTAACGTCAGGTGCGAAGGCGGCGGCGACGGCAGGAGAAATCGTTTGGGTCATGGCATTGTCGGAGGCACTGTCAAAGAGATGACACGTCAGTTTACGGTCGCTCGCCGCGCAATCACGTAGCGTTCAGTCCCGCCGGTAAGTCAGCATGCGTCCCTTGTACGCCGCCGTTTGCGCCGTCGCCAGCCGGTCGAGCTTTTCTTCGTGCATCGAGAACCCTTCGCCCGCCATCTGCCGGTTGAAAGCCGTTCGATTGCCG
>JAQGMP010000333.1 GCA_028292285.1 Variovorax sp.
GCCACTTCGCGCACAGACGCTCGAGTTCTTCGTCGTCAACGTCGGCAAGTTGCGCAGGCTGGCGAAATGTCATGTAGGTCGAAGGTATCGCGAGTAAAGCGCGGACGCTAGGGTGTTTCTCAGAGGACGCTGTGTGCAGACCCAGATTGAACAAGACAGATCCCCTAAGGCAGTGCCCTGCCTGCCCCTGCCCACTCGGATCAAGTGAGTTGCCGTCATGGTAGTTTACATTATCATCAATAGCATTTTTCTGCGCTCAAAACGAAGGACGATACGCATGCCCTCCTAAGTGTTAGAAATCATTGGCGTTTTTTTGGGATGTGGTGTCGGGGGAGGAGCACTCCAGCTCGACCCATGGCCGCCAAGCTTCGCAGGGCGCATCCGCTTCACGCTTCTTGGCTACCGCATGCCATCTCTGCTCTGCCTTCGTCAAACAAGCCGCTCATGCTTTGAGTTCCAGCAATGCGTCCACCAGTTTGATGAGCCTTTGGCGCTGCGCCGGATCCAACGGAGCTTCAAAGCTCAGCGAGCCGCGTCCCTTCCGGTCGAACGCGAGATGCGCAACACGCTGGCCGTCGCCATTCTTCCACTCGGCGTCCATCTTTTCGAGTTTGGATGTGTGATCTCGCTGTCTTGTCAGCAAGGCGAACACTTCCGCGGGCGGTGGCTTGACCGTCCTGGTCGCCAGTTCGCGAGAGACCTCAAGCAAGCGCTCCGGATCTTTTTGATGCGCATCGCGAAGTGGCGACGCCCAGCGAAACTGCAGATTCAGCGGCGACCCAAACGCGCGCACTACATCCTCGGGCAATTTCGCCAAAGCCATAGCGCGGCTTATGTTGCCCATGTCTCGGTCGATCGCTGCTGCCATTTGCTTGGCCGAAGGAAACAAGCCGAGTTCCAAGGCGCGCAGGTACATCACGCCCTGCTCCCAGGCTGACAGATCCTCGCGTTCCCGGTTTTCCCGCTCCATTTGGACGAACAGGTCGGCGTCGCCCAGATCCTGTTGGACCAGCGACAACACCGGGAGTCCAAGTTCAAGACAGGCGCGGTGTCGGCGGTGGCCAAAGACGATCTCCCACTGCGCCGCATCTGAAGGGCTGCCTGCCAAAGGGCGTACCTTGATCGGCTGCACATTTCCGCCAGCGTTGCCTATTTCGTCTTTCAGCCGCGCAAAGGCGGCGCTCTCAAAGTGTGACTTATCGCGATTGGCCCACTTCGACGGGACAATCTTGACCGGGTCGATCATTCGCGTGACGTCAGCGCCCTCAAACGCGCGGACGATTTCGCGTAGCTGCACGACCTCCTGATGCACCTCGGACTGCTCTGCCATGAACGAAAGCATGGAACCGGGCCCGGTTTTCGCAGATGCTGGGGCGCTGCGCGCCTCCATTGCGATCGGCTTATCGGTCGCCGGCTGCTGCTCGTCACTCGCCGTCGGTGCCGGCGTGGCAGCATCTTTGCGCGACGGGAGATTCGCGGTCACGCTGAACGCGCGTCGGATCAGGTCCTTGTTTGCCATTCAAATGACTCCTTGGATTGGTGCCTCACGTGCGGTGAAGACGCTGCGGATCTTGCGCGGACCGGTCGCCCCTCGGCGGGTTTGTACCGTACAAACCCCTCGTGCCATAGCGCCCGTCCAGCTTTGAAGTTCGGATTCATGCGTCCTGGGGGGCGGGGTTTGTACCGTACAAACCCCCTGTCGCGGCGGCCTGCAACTGGCGCGCCCACGCGTTGCGAATCGAGACTTCGATGTGCTGCACGAACAAGTCGTAGGCGTCCCGCGCGCGTTTGTACGTCTTGTCCTTTGCATCGCCGGCTTCACTGTCGTAGACAGTACCAAAGCCCGACGACTTCTGCGCCGCAACTGAAGTCCTCGGAATCTCCAAGGGGAGAACCTTTTCCTTGTAAGTCGCGCTGATCCATTCCCGAACGGCATCGGCCGTTGTCGAAGCGCCTCGTCCCGCCTTCGGCGGAACCCGCGATAGCAATATATTGATGAAGTCATAGCTTTTGGTCTGACCCCGCGCTTCCAGCATGGATTCGGTGACATCCGAGAAGAGGGACCAGAATTGCGTCGACGATGCAAAGTCAAGCGTTTCGGGAGGCAGCGGCATGATGATGCCGTTCGCCGCCATGAGCGCATTGAGTGTCAGATAGGAAAGGGCAGGGGGGCTGTCGATGATGATGACGTCGTAATCCGCTCTCACATCGTCAATCCCGAGGTCAAGCACACGGTAAAACTCGAACCCCTTCACGCCCTCCCTGCTTTGGCGGTTGGGCAGCATGAACTCGGCATCGAAGAGAGAAGAGGCCGCGGGTACCAGATCCAGACCGTCCCAGTAAGTCTTGCGGATGAGAGAGCGAACGCTCGTCAGCGATCCGTTTGCAAGTGCCATGAGAGTGTCCGCTTGGTTGATTTCGACATCTGGGAGGATGCCGAAAAGCGTGGTCAAGGAAGCTTGGGGATCGGTGTCTATCACCAGCACCTTGTGACCCATCAGCGACAAGCCTTGGGCCAGGGTCATGGCCGTTGTTGTTTTCGTGGTGCCCCCCTTGAAGTTAGCAACCGATATGGTGATCGCTTCCGCACCCTCGGGCCGCAGGATGTCCTTTCGGTAGTCACGCACCCACTGGCGTGTCTCGGCTAAGTCGAAAACGCGCTTTCGGCCATTGGAGACGAGCGTCCCGGAGGGCATATCCTTCCGACTGGCGATGCGGTGCGCGAAGGACCCGCGAGACGATGCCTCGCACAGGGTGGCAACCTGATCGGCACTGAAAGTGGGCGCCGCCTTGCGCACCATGGGGGCTAGCATGGCGGACCGAATGCTCGCCAGCATGTCAGCCGCGTCTTCGGCCTGTTGGTGCACACCAGCCAATGTGATCTGTGGGCGTATTTCCATGGGTGGTCAAGTTGGTGTTTGTGGCGCCGATTGTGCGTGTTGGACGAATTTTCAGCAAACGGTCTACGTTTCGTCCAAACTTTGCATGCATGACACTGAAAAAGCTCCAAAGCCAAGCCTGCGCGGTATTTATAGAAGTCTGATACCTTTAACCCTCTAATCCTTTAGAACGAATTTCTTCAATAAAAACATGAACTTAGCAGCGCCCGCGGAGCTTTTTCAGTGGCATCTGGCGCTTTTCCAGCGGGCTGCGGAGTGGACACAGTGCTTTGCAGCGCCTTCGCAGTGGAAAGGTGGAGCGCCTGCAGTGAGCCATCTGGAAGCGGTTCCTGGGCGACTTTGCGTAGGTTCGCTGTCCGCGAGCTGCCTCAAGTGGAGCTTTTTCAGTGAGCGCGGCGTGGCCGAGTACTCTGACCGGGCGCCCTGAAGTGGAGCTTTTCCAGTAGACGACAGCGGAAAGGCTGTCCTGCGACAAGTGAATTGCTGTTTCACATCAACGCGCGCTCGGCTACATTGAGCGCATGTCGTCCGATTCTTCGCTTTTGATCTCCACCGCCTCCCGCAGTGCGTCGCCGCTACTCAAGCCTGTGTTCTCGCTTGCTTTGGTGCCGCAGAACAGCAAGATCACCGCGCTGGGTCGGCGCACCTGGAATGTGCTCCTTCACATCGCGCAGGATCAAGGGCTCGAACGCGAGACTTTCCGGGCAGCGTTGACCGACATCGTGAAGGGGCTGGACTACAACTCGGGTGACATGAAGATCATCAAGTCGCACTTGCGCTCGATGGTGTCCACGCTGGTGGAGTGGCAGTCTCCCACGGCGGGTGAATGGCAGACATGGGATGTTTGCGGAATGCTGTCCCACGCCAGGCTTGTCAAAGAGCGTGGTCAGATCTGGGTCGAATGGTCCTACGCCGTCAACATGCGACACGAGCTCCTGGATCCCGAGATCTTTGCGAAGCTGTCGCTTGAAGTCATTTCGCAACTGGGTTCGCATCCGTCCGTCGCCCTGTATGAGATCTGTTCCCGGTATCTCGGTGTCGGACAGACAGCGCGAAAAGCGTGGTCCTGGTGGCGGCCCGTCTTGCTGGGGCGGCCGGATGACGAACGGCTGCAGCGTCTGGAGTACCGCATCTTCAAGCGCGACACGCTGCGCCCGGCACTGGCCGAAATCAATGCGCTGGCGGACATTGAAGTAGAAATGCTGGAATTCAAGTCAGGACGCTTTGTTTCCGATCTGCAGTTCACCGTGCGCAAGAAGCCGCAGCGTGTTCTGGCGCTTCAGCAGCGTTCGGCTTCGGAGCCGGTGGACGTCGGCGTGTTGGCGAGTGCGGAGCGGTTGGGCATCGACCACGCCCGCATCGAACGCCTGATCGACGAGTTCGGAGACGCCGCAGTAGCGGCGGGTATCGAAGCCGTCCAAAAGCGTGCAGCGAGCGCCTTTCCGGAGCCGCTTCGTGATCCACTGCGTTACCTTAAAAGCGTGTTGCCGGGGCATGCCGCAGCCCAGGTGGAAGCCATCGAAAAAATCGAAGCCGCAAAGCACGCCGAAGTCGCGCCGGTCCCTTCCAGCGAACGCCTCGCCCAGTGGGAAAAGAAATGGCTGGCCGAGCGCATCGAGATGCTGACCGCAGAAATCGCCGGGATGTCGAGCGATCGTCAGGCGGAGTTGGTGCGTGACCTTCAAGGATCCCTCGTACAGCGAAACGCCCACCCGGCCGTGATCCAGCGCTTGGCTGGAAAGGGGTGGTCGCATCCCATGGTGCGTCATGAGATGGTGAGCTTCTACGCCACCGGTGCGTATGGCTCCGGCTGGGACAAACCCAGCGACAAGGATCTTCTTGCTGTTGCAGCGCGGTCCAAGCCCTAGCGCCGCGAACCGGTCGGCAGGCCCATCTCTTTGAAGGGGGGCTTCATGCTCTGCCCGGATTCGGTATCTGGGCTGGATCCGAGCCGCCAAGGGAAGTGTAGGACCCCGATGCGTTGCACCCTCGCGCAAAAAACCCCGAACTCTTTGGACCCGGCGCTGATTGTCGTTGTCGGTCGGTCCGATTTTGGGTGTGAGCGCTCGCTTTCTCGGTTGCGGTTGCGAGCATTTCGATCAATGGGGTGCGCCTTCGTTTGGGTCAGGGGGTCGGCGCTGACGGAACACACCCGTCGCATCGCGCTGGGGAGCGCTTGCCCGTCACGCCTGACGCGACCTCAGGGTTCTTGTGGTCAAGGCCCTGCGCGCATAGCGCGTGCTCAGCGCGTGCTGCGCGCCTGCGGCGACCTTGAGCACTGAGCTGCGGCGCGGTGGCTGTGGCCGCGCGGGCAATCCAGCCTGTGCCGTTCCACAGAATTCACCATGACGCATCTTGGAAGACAGCGGATTTGATGGCAGCGTAGGGGTCAAGCGCCTTCAAGGTAGCGCCAGCTGACGGTGGCGACGCCATCGATGGTGGCAAAGGGCGCCATAGCCGATCCACCCTCGGGATTGGGCCGTGCACCGCCTCGCTCCATGGTCGGCTGCAGGTTCGTTCACCGCGCCCATCCCTCGTCGGGCCAATCATGCTGGCTTGCATTGCCCGTCCTGGTGCAGGCGCAGTCGCCCCAGGTGACAACCTACTCGCTGAGTTCTGCGCGGATCTGGGAGCCCACGGTGTCGCCCGGAAAGTCGGGCAACCGGTAACGATCGCCGACGCGTGCAGCCAACTCGACCACGCGCAAACACAACTCGACCATGTTGCCGTCGAGCCTGTCGCCTGGACGGATCAGACCGACGGCGACCGCGACCTCGGTGAAACGCGCAACCGGATCCGTCACCTCGCCGACCGGATCTTCGTCTTCGTTCTCCCGACCGATCGTGCTCAGAAAGCCCATGCCCATGTCAAAACTCCTTGTGTTGTGCACGCAGCATGCCGGAGCTTGAGATTGCGGTCCAGCAGTGGCCGCGCGTTGATGCCTGAAGTAGCGAGGATGTTGCCGTCGGTCGTATGCGCATTGCTGCTTTGCAAGGTTGACGAGCCACTTGCCCGGTCCAACCGCACCCTTGACGGGTTCCGATAGGGATGCGGCTTGGGCCGGATGAATGAAACCGTCCGGCCGCGTGTACAGCATGGCGAAATCGCGATCCAGTTCGGCTCGCCCGAAGCTTCGAATCGGCTGGCCGATCGTTTTCTCCAGGCTGCAGCTTGCACCGCAGTCCGGTCCGATCACGCGCCATGTCTTCGATGATCGGGCCTACTTCAATCGCCCTCGTTATCAGGACTGCAGATGTGCAATGCGCGCGGCAAACAAGGCCCGACGTACTGCTCAGCCACGACGCCGCCCGTCGGCCCGGACGATGTCCTGCAGCTGGCGTGCAGAAGGCAGCTTGCCTTTCATCTCGGCAGGCAGCTGTCCCTGCAGCTGGTACTCGGCCACACCGATCGGATTGGACTTGCTCTTGAGTGCGAACTCCACTTCCAGGTTGTCTTTCTCGGCGCACAGGATGATGCCGATGGAGGGCGCGTCCTCGGGCGCGCGCTCCTTCTCATTGAGCAGGTTGAGATAGAAGTCCATCTTGCCGGCGTACTCCGGCTCGAACTTGCCAATCTTCAGCTCCACCGCCACCAGCGATTTCAGGAATCGGTGATAGAAAAGCAGGTCGATGAAGTACTCGTTGCGACCAAGTGTCAGCCGGTGCTGCCGCCCGATGAAGCAGAAGCCATAGCCGAGTTCGAGGATGAAGTCGCGCAGCTTGTCGATGAGCTGGCTTTCCAGTTCGCGTTCCTTGACGGCCTGGCGGATACCCAGGAACTCGAGGTTGTAGCTGCTCTTCAATGCTTCTTCGGCCTGCTCGGCAAGGTGGTCGGGCAGCGCCAGCGGAAAGTTGTGGCTCTTGCCTTCTGACAGCGATCGTTCGTAGGCCCTTGCCTTGATCTGGTTCAGCAGGACATTGCGGCTCCAGCCATACGCAGCGGTGGCGCGAAGATAGAAGATGCGCTGCGCCGGTTCGGCCAGTTTGCTGAGGATCAGCAGATGGTGGCCCCACGGAATTTCTGCGACAAGCTGTCGCAGAAATTCACTGTCTGTCGCGCCGGCGGCCGCGGCGACAGGCCGGTGTGCCCGGCCCGTGGGCGGCCTGGCAGTTTCTGCGACAAGCTGTCGCAGGATCTCTGGGCGTGAATACTCCTCGTAGAGGCGCCGCATGTCCCAGACGTTGCGCGCCGAGAATCCCTGAGTTCCGGGAAATGCAGACCGCAGATCGCGGGCGATCTGCTCCACGACAGACTGACCCCAGCCGTGCGACTGCTGCTTTTGCACAATGGCCTCGCCGATGTCCCAGTACAGCGCAATCAGATCGCGATTGACAGCACGTGCTGCTGACAGGCGCGCCGCAGCGATCCTGGCTCTCAGTTCGCCGATGAAGCGTGCGTAGTCGGAAGGAAGTTCGAGGTGACGAGTCATTGCAGGCACTGTAGGGCAGGCGGGGCCTGTCGCGAACGGAAAGCCGCCCCGGCTTCCCGCGACGTTCAGGGCAGGGCGCTGGTTGCGTGTTCCCGGTGCGCCAGCACCCGGCAGCGCTCGCGCTCCCGGTCGTCCCGGTGTCGCGTGCCGCACCCCCGGAGGGGATGGCCGCGTTCAGGACGTCGATGGCACCGGAAAGAAATCGCGAATGTCCGCGAGCGTCTCCGCAGGCTGGGCGGCCAGCGCCAGCGCGCGGAGCATGCGCGAATCGGCATAGGGCACATCGGCCGGCTGCGTCGCGCCATGCCGGCACAGCAGATCGTCGTCATCCAGGTTGAACAGAACGCGGCACGCGAGGGGCCGGACCTCGTAGATCGAGCAGGCGTCGTCGGTCAGAAAGGGACAGGCCATTCCCGTCTGCCAGTGATGCAAGCGCGCCGACGCCGAGGTCACGCTGTCGTCATCGACGAGATCCTGCACGGGCACGGCGTTGCGCGGTGACTTCATCGCGGCAAGGCCTGTAGCGCGCGAAATCATCTGGGCTTCCTTGCCGCTGATCGTCACCGGAATGTGGCAGCAGTGTGAACAACCTTTTGCACATGCCGCGACAGCTTGGAGCGGTCGTCCCCAGGCTGTGGCCGCTTTGTGCAGCCACACGATACGCTGCGCGACCGTGGGCGCCCGTTGAGAGGCGCGCACCAACGCTTCGGCCTCTGTGCTCGATTGCAGCACGCGCATCTTCTGATCAGCGCGCTGTATCGCCAGGGGCAACCGCGCGGCTTGCCGGAGCCCAAGATCAAGGTCTGTGTGCGTGACACCCGCCTGCACGGACACTGCCGCTGCTTCAGTTGCGGACGCCACGCGTGCACGATTGCCGCGAGTCATCCTTGTAGCCGGGCGTGTCCGGGTACTTGCTCGCACTGGCAGTCAACCTGACCACGCCGACCATGTCATTCGCGATGGCCGCATCGACGGCCCACGGGTTGGTCAGATCCAAGGCGCCACAGGTACCCGGGTTCCACCACGCCAGCAGGAAGTCGGCGACGCGACGGCTACGCCCGGGGTCGCCTCTGGCGATCTTGATCAGGCGCTCCAGCGCCCTCACATCCCCCGGCACAACCTTCACTGCATCCGTACCGGGCGCCGTGACCGGTACCGGAACGCCTTCGAGCTGGTGCCGGAGCAGTGCCGCGATGTTCTCCGGCGTCAGCAACCCGGCACTGCGCGCCACCAGTTCCAGCTGGTCGGGAAGGGTGATAAGAATCGTCGTCATCGCTGCATTGTTGCCCAAGGAGCCTCACCGATGAGACAAGCGGGCCGCAGTGGGTGCCCAGGTCAGTAGCTCATCTCGACCAGCACGCCCTGTGCCCACCGGCCGTCCCAATGCGCCGTGAAGTCGGCGGCCAGCTTCGGGTTGTTCCAGACGACCAGGGCGTTCTCCGAATTGGATCGTGCCGCTGCCTGGCTGTAGTTGAACGAGCCAGTCTGGGTATGCCGTGCGTCGACCACGATGTACTTGTCGTGGTGAATGGCGTAGATCGAGATGACCTTGAGGGGGATGCCGGCGCCGGCAACGAGGTTCATCGCCGCGATGCTGGCCTTGCCGCGATTGCCCCGGTCGTCCACCAGCACCTTCACGTCGACACCGCGCTTCCTGGCATCGATCAGCGCACGCACCACGTTCGGGGAGGTGAACGAATACCCGGCAAGTCGCAGCGACTGGTGCGCGCTGCCAATCACCTTGAGCACCAGCGCCTCGGCCCCAGCTTCGGGTGAAAAGGCGACCTCGATCTGCTGGCCATCGGGCGCCGCAAGTGTCGTCGTCGACGTGCGCTGCACTGCGCAGCCAGCTGGAAGCAACAGCGCAAAAGCGAGCAGCAGGCGATTTGGGAGCGGACAGGTCAAGAATTTCATGGAGAGTGCGGTCGAGGGGCGGAGCCTCACCAGCATCGCACAAGCCTCGATGCTCGTATGTCCCCGTCTGCCTGCCGGGATGACGCATCGTGACTCGGCTTCCCGGTTGCTCTGCGCGGTGCCGGAGCGCCGTGCGCGACGCCCGATCGCTAGTGAAGCCTGGGCTCCAGTTCGCGAAGATGCTGCCAGAACGCTTCGATCACGACAGCCGAAGCGTCGTCCGGGCTCAGACCGCCGCACGCTTCGTGCAGAAGATGGTTGCCTTCCCATAGCCCGAGGTTGTTGCGGATCCACATGCCGAGACCGAAGTGCAGCGACAGCAGATCGTCCCTGGTCATGGCCGCGATGCGGGTGCGTTCCGCAACGGGGACCATCTCCATCAGCAGCCGCACGGCAGCATCTACCGTTCCCGGAAAGTTGCCCGATGTGGTCATGCCTGAAAGAGCGCTTTGTCGACCATCACGGGCTCGCACATTCCATCGCGAAGACCGGCACTTCTGCCTTGCGGCTGAGCCAGACGCCGCCACCCAGCTGGTTGAAGTGCGGCGCCAGTCCCTGCCGGTACAGCGCGGCCTTGTGCCGGAAGAGACCCGGGTCGGTGCGATCTTCATCCACCACGCCGCGCTCGCAGTCTTCGATGGCTACAGCTTCCATGTACAGCGCGCCCCTGCTCAATGTGCCGAGGTTGCGCAGGGCCTGTTCAGGTCCATGGGGCTCAGACAGGCGAGGACGCCTTGGCAGATGACGAGGTCGAATGGCTTCTTGCTGCGGTAGTCCACTACGGATGCGCGCTCCCAGCCGCAGCGTTCGCACAGGTACTCGCTGAACTCGACTCCTTGGTAGCTTGCCTGCGGGAAGTGCTTCGCGATGATGGCCTGCCACTGGCCGACTCCGCAGCCGATGTCGAGCACACAACGCACGGGGAGCTGCACATATCTCAGGTAAGCACAGACGAAGGCGCCCATGCGCTCGATGTGCCGGGCGTCCGCGACCGCGGTCTTTTTGTCGAAGTAGTAGCGCCGGTAGTTGCTCTGCATTTCGTACTGTTGAAGCCTCAGGATGCACCGGCCCAACTGGCGCTGGACCAGGCCGCGCTCTTCGGCAGTGGTTTCGAAGACGGGCAGCCCGGTGTCTGGTGCGCCGGCAGCGCCATCGATTTGAGCGGGTGGCATCACAGCGCCGAGGCCTCGTCTGCAACGACCTGCGCCTCGGGTCGTTGCAGGAGTCGGGCAGGGAATGCGCGGCCGGCGTGCTCGAGCAATTCGAACTCTGTTTCGCAGAGCGGGTGCGTCACCACATCGAAGTGGCACAGGGTGCCGGCCAGCTCCCCTGTCTCATCGAGGATCGGTACGCCGTGGTACGAGGCGACGACGCCCTGGTACTTGTGACGATCCAGCCTTTTGTCGGCCGCAGAGTCATCGGTGCTGAAGGCGGTGTCGCGCAGTACGAACTGGCAGAAGCTCACCTCGAAGGGCACCACGGCCAGGAATTCGGGAATGACTTCGCCCTGTTTGTCGTGCAGGTAGATGTTCTCGAACATGCCGTCCTGCAGCCGGTAGATGGCGCTGTAGCGGTGAGGCACGCCGGCATTGAGATACGCCAGCGCTGCGGGTGCCCCCAGAGCCGTCAGGATGTTTGTGAATGTCTGCTTGTCGCGCGCGATGGTCATGCCCCAAAATGCTAATTCATCAGCGACAAAGCGCACGTTTTGAAGAAGCAGGTTGTGCGTCTCCGGCTGTGCCGGCCGGGCTGCTCCAGGTTCGCGCCGTCGCGCTCATCCCTTTCGGGACAGCCTGCGGCCGCCTTGCGCATCCCTGACGCGGACGCGTGGTGCAGGACAAAACCTAAGTCATCTGTGGTGCCTGCGGAGGGGTGGGGGAGGGCTTGCCTGTGGAGGCCTGACGCTACCACCCCGTTCTCGCGTTCAAGGCCCTGCCCGCGCTTCGCGTGCTCGGCGCGTGCCGCGCGCCTGCGGCGGCCTTGAGCACTGCGCTGCGGCGTGGTGCCTGGGGCCACGCAGGCAATCCCGCCTGTGTCGTTCCACAGGAGTTCACCATGACCGCATCTTCCGAGCTGACCGTCCGGCAGCAACGCATCGTCGACGCACTGCGTCCTTTCTTCGGCGCCGAGGCCGACGCCCTTTACGAGGCCCATGGCCGTTCATTGCAGAAGCTGACCTATTTCGCACGGCAGTCGATGCTGCCGAGCTGTCACCGGCTGGTGACCGGGCTGGCACTGGCGCAGGAGCTGCTCGTCGAGGAGATGACGAGCCGGTCGGTGTTCGATTCGCCGACTTCCGTCACGGACTTCCTCAAATTGCACTTCGCAGGCCAGCCGTTCGAAAGCTTTGCGCTGCTCTACCTCGATGCGCAGCAT
>JAQGMP010000270.1 GCA_028292285.1 Variovorax sp.
TGCTCGACGCCTTCCAGGCCCGCGCCTACGAGGCCGTGCCGTACGTGAGCCTCGGCCAGTACTCGCCGGCGTTCGCCGCCCGCGCCAGCCTCAAGGGCGTGGACAAGATGTGGGCCGGCATGCCGACGGTCTGGATGCTCGATAAATAAAGGAACCATTGACTGTGCGTGTTTTCAGCGGGTCGCTCGCGACCGAAACCAATACCTTCGCCCCGATGCCCACGGGCCTGTCGTCGTTCAAGGACCGCGGCTACTTTCCGGCCGGCAAGCATCCCAAGGAACTGACCTTCTTCTCGGGCCCGCTGTGCGCCGCGCGCGAAGTGGCGGCGCACAAGGGCTGGACCCTGATCGAGGGCATGGTCGCCGGCGCCCAGCCCAGCGGCACGGTGACGCGTGAAGCGTACGAGGCGCTGCGCGACGAGCTGCTGGCCGACCTGCGCGCGGCCCTGCCGCTGGACATGGTGCTGCTCGGCCTGCATGGCGCGATGGTGGCCGACGGCTACGACGACTGCGAAGGCGACCTGCTCGAGCGGGTGCGCGGCCTGGTCGGGCCCAATCCCGTGGTCGGCGCCGAGCTCGACCCGCACAGCCATCTCACGCCGGAACTGATCGAACATGCCGACCTGCTGATCGCCTTCAAGGAGTACCCGCACACCGACGTGCTGGAGCGCGGCATCGAGCTGGTCGACCTCTGCGCGGCGATGGTCGAAGGCAAGATCGAACCGGTCGCTTCGGTGGTCGACTGCGAAATGATCGTGACCGTCCACACTTCGCGCAATCCGGCGCGCGCCTTCGTCGATCGCTTGCAGTCGCTCGAAGGCAAAGACGGCGTGCTGTCGATCTCGGTCGCGCACGGTTTCTCGTGGGGCGACGTGCCCGAGATGGGCACCAAGCTGCTGGTCTACACCGATGGCGACCAGGCCAAGGCCGACGCCCTTGCGCGCCAGCTGGCCGACGAACTGATCGGCATGCGCGAGGCGCTGGCGGTGCGTTATCCAAGCATCGACGCTTCGCTCGATGAAGCCTTGGCTTTCGACGGTGGCCCGGTCGTGCTGGCCGATGGTGCCGACAACCCCGGCGGCGGTGCGGCGGGCGATTCGACTTTCATCCTCCGACGCATGATCGAGCGCGGCATCGACAACGCCGCGGTCGGGCCGATGTGGGACCCGATCGCCGCCCGCATCGCCTTCGAAGCCGGCGAAGGCGCACGGCTCGCGCTGCGCATCGGCGGCAAGATCGGTCCGATGTCGGGCGATCCGCTCGACCTCATGTGCACGGTCAAGGCACTGCGCCACGACATGGTGATGACGGGCCTGGCGAACACGCCGGTGGCGCTGGGCGACTGCGCGCTGGTCGAGGCCAACGGCATCGAGATCGTGCTGATCACGCTGCGCAATCAGGCCATGGGGACCGACGTCTTCACGCAGCTCGGCTGCGAGCTTGCGGCCAAAAAGATCATCGTGGTGAAGTCGTCGCAGCACTTCTACGCATCGTTCTCCAAAGTCGCGAAGCACGTGATCTATGCGGGCGCGCCGGGCGCAGTGACGCTCGACCTGTCGACCTTGCCGTACGTGAAGGCACGCCGGCCGAAGTGGCCGCTCGACAACCAAGTGGACCTAGTCACGGCCACGGCCATCGCCCTCACGATCTGATTCTTCTCCTGCCCTTTTTTGCTTTCAGCCCAACTCACCACCGGAGTACCGACGATGAAACGACGCACGCTTGCCACCCTCGCTGCATGGGGCAGTTTCGGCTTAGGCCTCTCTCTGGCGGTCATCGGACTGCCCGCGCAGGCGCAGACCAAGACATTGAAGGTCGTCGCGCATGCCGACGTGAAGATCCTCGACCCGACCTTCACCACCGCCTACATCTCGCGCAACTTCGGCTACATGGTGTACGACACGCTGTTCGCGCAAGACGCGACCGGCAAGCCGCAACCGCAGATGGTCGACAAGTACACGGCGTCGAAAGACGGCAAGCAGTGGAGCTTTTCGCTGCGGCCCGGACTGAAGTTTTCCGATGGCAGTCCGGTCACGTCGGCCGACGTCATCGCGTCGCTGCAACGCTGGGGCGCGCGCGACGGCCTGGGCCGCGCGCTGGGCTCGGCCGGTGCCGAGTGGAAAGCCGTCGACGCCAACAACTTTTCACTGACGCTCAAGGAGCCCTTCGGCATGGTGCTCGATGCGCTGGCCAAGCCATCGGGCTTTCCGCCGGTGATCCTGCCGGAACGCCTCGCCAAGATGCCGGCGACTTCGCCGCTGACCGAAGTGCTCGGCTCCGGTCCCTTCGTCTTCAAGCGCGACGAATGGGTGCCGGGCAACAAGGCGGTGTTCGTGCGCAACCCCAACTACGTGGCGCGCAGCGAACCGCCGAGCGGCCTGGCCGGCAGCAAGAAGAGCAACTTCGATCGCGTCGAATGGCTCTACCTGCCTGATGCCAACAGCGCCATCGCAGCACTCAAGAACGGCGAGGTCGATCTGGTCGAGCAGGTGCCACCGGACTACATCACCCCACTGCGCACCGACAAGAACGTGAAGATCGGCGCGGGCGGTGCGTACCAGGGCTTTCTGGTGCTCAACCACATGTTCCCGCCTTTCAACAACCCGAAGGCGCGGCAAGCACTCGCGATGGCGGTCAACCAGGAAAAGTTCACCGCGGCCATGGGCTACCCACTCGACATGCGCGTCACTTACTGTGCGACCTACTTCATCTGCGGTGGCCCCAACGAAACCAGCGCCGGCGCCGAGCCTTACCGCAAGACCGATCTGGTCAAGGCGAAGCAGTTGCTCGCCGAGTCCGGCTACAAGGGCGAGAAGGTCGTGCTGCTGGTGCCGACCGATGTCACCTACCTGAACGCCGAAGCGCTGATGGCGGCGCAGACGATGCGCAGCATGGGCATGAACGTCGACATGCAGAACATGGACTGGGCCTCGATCGGTGCGCGCCGCG
>JAQGMP010000063.1 GCA_028292285.1 Variovorax sp.
GCGACCGCCGCGTTGTTGATGAAGCAGTAGCCGCCGAAAAAGTCGGCACCGGCGTGATGGCCCGGTGGCCGGGTGAGCGCAAACGCCGCGCGCTCGCCGCCGACCGCCACGCGCTGGACCGCGGTCCCCGCGCACGCCGCGCCATGCAGGGCCGCGGCCCAGCTGCCGGACGTCACCGGCGTCCCGGCGTCGAAAGAAAAGAGCCCCATGCGCGCCGGAAAGCTCGCGGGCAACACGTCGGTGCGCATGCCGCGCGTCGGCCAGTACGACGGCAACGCGTCGCGCATGGCGTTGGCCGGATCGAGCGCCACCCACTCGTCCCAAGCATTCGCCAGAAAGCCGAGATACCGTGGCGTGTGAACGGCAGCGAGCAACGACGCATCGAACGCATCCGGCGCCTGCACGGCGCCGAGAGCGCGGCGTCCGACTTCGGCCAGCACGTGATCGACGCGCGCCGGCACTTCGAAGCACGGCACCAGTTCGCCGCGGAACATTTCGACCTTGCCCTGGTGCAGCGCGTGTTTGTCGTTGTAGATCGTGATCATCCGGCCGATGCTAGCGGGCGGGCGATGCGGATTGGTGCGCCAGCGCGTCGCGCTTCAGGCCGGAGAGGACATCACGCAGTATTTCGTCGGACAAGGCCATATCGTCGACCGCGCGGGCCAGCACCACTGCACCGACCATCGACGCCAGCGTGCGGATCGACTCGGCCCGCGCCGCCTGCTTCGACCGCCACGGCACGTACTTGACGTAGCGCTGCACCATCGCCTGAACATGCGTCGACAGCGTCGCCTTCACGCTTTCCGTTTGCGCCGCTTCCGACGCCAGCGCGGCCAGCAGGCAGCCTTCGGCGGGCATGTCGCGATGGTCCGGACTGAGGTACGCATCGGCGTAAGCGGCCATGCCGCCGGGCGTGGCCGCCGCCGCGTCCAGGCCGGCGAGCGATTCGCCCGAAGCGTGGGCGAGGCACTCCGCCATCAGCGCTTCTTTCGATGCGAAGTGGTTGTAGAACGGCCCGTGCGTGAGGCCGGTGGCTTTCATGATCTCGCTCACGCTCACGCCCGAGAAGCCGCGTTCGCGGAACAGGCGCGACGCTGCGCCCAGGATCTTCTCGTGCTTTTCTGCGGTTTCTGCGGCGGGATATCGCATGGGGTTTTTCCTTCGCTTGACAGCATCCATGATACGCGTCATGCTTCGCTCACTCAAGCATGATTACCGTCATGTTTAAGCCTCGATTCCCTTTCCAGTCCCTTCTCAACCCTGTTTCATATCCCCGACGGAGAACGCAATGACCCAACAAACCAGCAACACCCAAGGCATCGCAAAGCTCGGCACCGGCGTTGTCACCGGCGCTTCGGCAGGCCTCGGCCGCCTCTATGCGGACCGCTTGGCGCGGCGCGGCTACGATTTGATCTTGATCGCACGCCGCGGTGACCGCCTCGACGCCACAGCGACCGAGCTGCGCGCCAGCCACGGCGTTGCCGTCAAGACGATCGTGGCCGACCTCGGCGCCGCAGCGGACCTCGACGCGGTCGTCAAAACCATTGCCGGCGACGCCAGCATCACGATGCTCGTCAACAACGCGGGCGTGTCGACCTTCGGCCCCGTCGCGACGACCTCGGCTGCCGATCTGCTCACCATGCTCAACGTCAACATCACCGCGCTGGCGCGGCTGAGCCAGGCGGTGCTGCCGGGCTTCAAGCAGCGCAACCGCGGCGCGCTGGTCAACATCGGGTCGGTGCTCGGCTACCACTCGCTGCCGATGAGCAGCGTCTACAGCGGCACCAAGGCCTTCGTGCTGCAGTTCACGCGCGGTCTGCAAGACGAAGTTGCAGGCACCGAGGTGCGCGTGCAGCTGGTCACGCCGGCGGCCACGGCCACCGACATCTGGGAACTGGCCGGCCTTCCGCTGTCGAACCTCGACCCCGCGACGGTGATGCTGGCCGAGCAATGTGTCGATGCGGCACTGGCCGGGCTCGACCTGGGTGAAGCCATCAGCTCGCCGTCGCTGGAAGACGCCGGCCTGTTCAAGGCATACGACGATGCGCGCGGCAAGCTGTTCGGCGGCGGCCAGACCGGCAAGGTGGCTTCGCGCTACGCGGCGAAAGAAGCTCTTGCGGCTTGATTGAAGGGATGGGGGTTCTGCCCTCATCGCCGCCTTTCCCTGGAAGGGAAGGAATCAGATCTAGCGCGCCAGCACCGGCGCCAGCGCCACGCCGGTGTGGGTGCCGAGCCGCACCACTTCTTCCGGCGGCGCCGCAGCGACGACGCGGCCGCCGGCGTTGCCGCCTTCCGGCCCCAGGTCCAGGATCCAGTCGGCCTCGGCGATGACGTCGAGGTCGTGCTCGATCACCACAACGCTGTGCCCGCCGTTCACCAGCCGGTGTAGCACATGGATGAGCTTTTCGACGTCGGCCATGTGCAGGCCGACGGTCGGCTCGTCCAGCACGTACAGCGTGTGCGGCGCCTTTTGCCCGCGGCGCGTGATGTCGTCGCGCACCTTGCTCAGTTCGGTCACCAGCTTGATGCGTTGCGCCTCGCCGCCGCTGAGCGTCGGTGACGGCTGACCCAGTGTCAGATAGCCGAGCCCCACGTCTTTCAGCAATTGCAGCGGGTGGGCGATGTTCGGCATCGCCGCGAAGAACTCGACCGCGTCGTCGACCTCCATCTGCAGCACTTCGCCGATGCTCTTGCCGCGCCAACTCACTGCCAGCGTTTCGGGATTGAAGCGGGCGCCATGGCAGACCTCGCACGGCACTTTCACGTCCGGCAAAAAGCTCATCTCGATGGTGCGCACGCCGGCACCGTCGCAGCCAGGGCAGCGGCCTTCGCCGGTGTTGAAGCTGAAGCGCGCTGGTCCGTAGCCACGCGCCTTGGCTTCGAGCGTGTCGGCGAACAACTTGCGGATGGTGTCCCAGAAACCGATGTACGTGGCCGGGCAACTGCGCGGCGTTTTGCCGATCGGTGTCTGGTCGACTTCGAGCACGCGGTCGATGGTTTCGTAGCCTTCGACGGCGCTGCAGCCAGCCCACTTGGCGCGCTTGCCTGCCGCGTCGTTGTCGCGGCCGGCCTTGGTCATGCGCTGCACCACGATCGCATACACGTTGGCCAGCAGCACGTCGCGCGCCAGCGTCGATTTGCCCGATCCGCTGACGCCGGTGACGACCACCAGCCGGTGCAGCGGCAGCGTCG
>JAQGMP010000085.1 GCA_028292285.1 Variovorax sp.
CCAGACAGACACGTCGGCGCCGGGGAATTCGCTTTGCAGGCCCGAGACCCAGGCGTCGGGTTTGAGATCGGTGAGGCAGACGGTGATGTGCATGAGAAACGGATCAGGAAGAACCGGGGATCAGCCAAGGATCAGCCGGGCAGAAGGTCGGTATCGATGGGTTTGCCGACGACGAACATGTAGACGAGCGCGGCAGCGAAGGCGACCACGGCGCTGATCAGCAACGCATTGATGAACGAATGCGTCTTGTCCACCACCACGCCTGTGATGATGGGCGCCAGCGAGCCGCCGAGGTAGCCGCCGAAATTTTGCACGCTGCCGAGCGACGCCACCAATCGCCGCGGAATCGCGACGCTGACGAGCGCCCAGGCACCGCTGCTCGCGACGTTAAGGAAGGCCACCGCCAGGGAAATATAGACCACCGCCATCACAGTGCTCGGCGTGTACGCGGCCGGAATCGTGAAGCAGCCGGCGCCGATCAGCCCGATGCAGATCGGCCATTTGCGGCTGCGCATCGGCGCCACGCCGCGCTTCATCAGCGCATCGGCGATGTAGCCGCCGCCGATGGCGCCCAGCGCGCCGAAGATGAACGGGATGCTCGTGACCCAGCCCGCGTTGGCGATGCTCAGGTGGCGCTCATGCTCGAGGTAAGCCGGCAGCCAGGTGAGGTAGAGCCACACCATGTAGACCACCCCCATGAAGCCGAACAGCATGCCCCAGGTCGTGCGGTATTTGAAGAGGCCCTTCCAGTCCGCCCAGGTCAGCTTCGCTTCGCTGTCGGCTTCCCCGGCTGCCTCCGTCGAGCCGTCGGCGAGGGACAGCACCTCGGAAGGCGTCAATTCGACTTCGCTGCGATTGCGATAGAAGGCGTACCAGCCGATCGCGACAGCGATGCCGACGACGCCCATGATGATGAACATCGCGCGCCATCCGAACGACAGCATCAGCACGGTCAGGATCGGCGGCGCGAGGGCCGGGCCGATGCTCGATGCCGCATTGAAGAGGCCGGTCGGCCCGCCCCGCTCGCGCGCCGCGAACCACTCGCTCACCACCTTGGCACCGGCCGGAAACTGCGGCGCCTCGCCGATGCCGAGCGCCACGCGCGCCAGCAGAAAGTGCTGCAGCGTGCCGACGAAACCACCGGCCAGTTGCGCGATCGACCACACCAGCATGCCGGCGCCCAACATCGCCCGCGCGCCGAACTTGTCGAGCAAGGCGCCGATGGGCAACTGCGAAAACGCATACGCCAGCGAAAACGCCGACAGCAACACGCCCATCTGCGAAGCGCTGAGATTCAGCTCCTGGCTGATCGAATGGTTGGCGATCGACAGCGCACTGCGATCGACGTAGTTGACGATGCCGGCCAGAATCAGAAAGGCCAACGCGATCCATTGAATGCGTTTGAGGCGGTCGCTTTTTTGAGTTGTCATCTGGATGTCTCGAATCTTCTTGATCTTCTTGGATCTTCGGTTCGCGGCGGCCCGCGGTGCGCGGGGTTGCGCCGTCGGTGGCTCAGTGCGCGACGCTCAGGCGCAGCAGCTCCGAGCCCTCGGTCACCTGGTCGCCAGGCGCATACAACAGCTCTTCGACCGTGCCGTCGGTCGGCGCCGCGATGGTGTGCTCCATTTTCATCGCTTCCATCACCGCCAGCGGCTGGCCCTTGGCCACGGTGTCGCCCGCCTTGACGGAAAACGACACCACCTTGCCCGGCATCGGCGCGGTCAGCCGGCCGCCTTCAGCCTGCGTTTCGCCGGCATGCGCGAGGCGGTCGATGGTCGTGATCTTGCTGGCGCCCTGCTGCGCGAAGATGTGCGCGGTGCCCTGGCTCTCATAGACGTTCAGCGTGTGGCGTCCGCCGTTGAATCCGACTTCGAACTCGCCGCTCGGAAATTGACCGATGACCAGCGCGCCTTCGACGTCTCCGACTTTCAGCCACAGGCTGCCGTCACGCTTGTAGGTCACGAAGGCCGATCGGTCTTCCCCACGAAACTCGACATCGAAGTGCCGCGTGTATTCGCCCAGCGCCCTCCAACCGTCGCGCCGCGCGAACGGGTCGGGCATCTTCGACGGCCACTCGCCGATCAACGTGCGCGTGATCGCAGCGGCGGCCGTCAGCGGCAGGCCGAGCGGTTCGCGATCGAACAGCACGGCGCGCTCGCGCTCGATCAGCGCGGTGTCGAGCTTCGCGTTGGCGAATGAATCGGTGGCGAGCACACCGCGCAGGAATTGCACGTTGGTCGCCACGCCGACGATGTGCACTTCCGCCAACGCTGCGTCGAGCCGCGCCAATGCTTCGGCACGGTCGGCGCCATGCACGATGAGCTTGGCGATCATCGAGTCGTAGAACGGCGAAATCTCGCCGCCTTCACGCACGCCATCGTCGATGCGCACCGCGACACCCGAGTCGTTCACGTTCGTTCTCTCGAACGCCGTCGCTTGCGGCTTGCGATAGACCAGCAGCTTGCCGGTCGCGGGCAGGAAGTTGTTGTCGGGGTTCTCGGCGCAGATGCGCGCTTCAATCGCGTGGCCGTGAATCTTGAGTTCGCTCTGCT
>JAQGMP010000107.1 GCA_028292285.1 Variovorax sp.
TGCTGGAGGATATTTCCATGCCCGATTCGAAACATGCGCCACGCGTCCTCTGGAAGGGCGCCATCAGCTTCGGCCTCGTCCACATTCCGGTCGCGCTGTATTCCGCCACCACCGACAGCGGCATCGACTTCGACTGGCTCGACAAGCGCACGATGGACCCGGTCGGCTACAAGCGGATCAACAAAAAGACCGGCAAGGAAATCGCCCGCGAGCAGATCGTCAAGGGCATCGAATACGAAGACGGCCAGTACGTCGTCTTGAGCGATGCCGAGATTTCGGCGGCCTACCCCAAGACCACGCAGACCATCGAGATCGAGACCTTCGTGCCGGCCGGCGGCATTCCGTTCGTCTACCTGGAGCGGCCGTACTACGTGGCCCCCATCAACCGCGGCGCCAAGGTGTATGCGCTGCTGCGCGAAACCCTGCAGCGCAGCGGGCGCGTCGGCGTGGCACGCGTCGTCATCCAGACCAAGGAACACCTTGCGGCGCTGGTGCCGTCCGGTGCCGGGCTGGTGCTGAACCTGCTGCGCTGGGGCGCCGACATCCGTTCCTGGGGCGATATGCCGCTGCCCTCCGAAAATGCAAGGCAGGCGGGCCTCTCCGACAGCGAACTCAAGATGGCGAAAGCGCTGGTCGACGATATGAGCTCCGACTGGGACCCCGACGCTTTCAAGAATTCGTTCAAGGACGAAATCATGAAGCTGGTCGATCGCAAGATCGAAGCCGGCCAGACCGAAGCGGTCGAAAAGCAGGAGCCGATGGAAACCTCGGAAGCGGGCAGCAGTGCCAAGATCCTGGACCTGACGGAGCTGCTGCAGCGCAGCCTGCGCAAGAGCGGCAGCACGCCGCCTGCGCCGGTCGCCAAGGCGACGAGCAAAAAGCCGGCTGCCAGGAACAAGAAGGCTGCGCCGGCTTCCAAGACAGCACGTCGCCGCGCCGCCTGAAATCCTTGACGCGATCTACTGGACGATTTCGTCCGTTGTCACTTCGAAGCGCTGCAGCGTGTTCGCGCCGAACACCATGCTGATCGGCACGTCGGCCGCGTCGCGGCCGCGCGCGATCACGATGCGGCCGATGCGCGGCGTGTTGTGCCGCGCGTCGAAGGTGTGCCAACGGTTGCCGAGGTAGACCTCGAACCAGGCGCTGAAGTCCATCGGATACGGCACCGGCGGAATGCCGATGTCGCCGAGGTAGCCGGTCACGTAGCGCGCCGGGATGTTCATGCAGCGGCACAGCGTGATCGCCAAGTGCGTGAAGTCGCGGCACACGCCGACGCCCTCGCGATAGCCTTCGAGCGCGGTGCGCGTCGCGCGGGCGCGCTGGTAGTCGAAGCGCAGGTGCCGATGCACGAAGTCGCAGATCGCCTGCACGCGGTGCCATCCGGGCGACACGTTGCCGAAATTGGCCCAGGCGAACTGGAGCAGCTCGCTGTCGACTTCGCAGTAGCGGCTCGGTAGCACGAAGGGCAGCGTCGACACCGGCAAGTCGGCCGGCGCATGTTCGATGGCGCCGTAGTCGACCGGGTCGGCCCAGCCGCTGTCGAACACCACGGCTTCGTTGCGCAGGCGCACGCTGCTGACGCCGAAAGGCACGTGCACGCGCGCGCAGTGGTTCTCGAAAACGTCCTGGTAGTGGTCGGTCACCAGCGGCGGGCTGATCGTGATGTTCTCCCCGGCGGGAATGTCGGCGGCGCGCGACGGATGCACCTGCAGCATGTAGATCAACGCCGTGGGAGCGGAAACGCCGAGTTCGATGTCGAAACCGATTTTGATGAGCATGGGGCGTTTCTCTGGAGGAAGAAGCGAAGGGCAGGAAAGGACAAAGCAGTTTTGATGCCTGCAATACATCGGATGCATTTGCGACGCATCCCGAGCTTGGTTGCTCGCATCCTATCGGTCGCCCGATCCCGCCCGCGTGGGCCGTCGCCGTTTCTCGCGTAGGCGCCTGCGCGGAACGGTCGGCACGGTCCTACCCCGCTTCCCTCGCGGCTCCCACACCGCAGGGCGCGCGCTCACTACGGGTAACGGAGCGTGTGAAACGTAAATTCAAAAGCATTCGATTCGTCATCGCAGGAGCAAATCATGGAGTTGTCGTCGCTGTGGAGTGTGCTGGGTAGCGCGTCGATCGACGACGCGCTGGTCTGGGGTGTGGCGATCCTCTCGGCGCTGGTCGCGCTGGTGGCGCTCGTGAATGCGCTCGACATGTTTCTGGATGCCGAAGCCGGCTGACTTTTTTCCCGTGTTTCCGGTGCCGATGCGCACCGATATTTCCGTCCCTGAAGGATTTCCATGACGCCCCAGAACAAGGCAGCGGCGGGCCGCCGGCCCAAAGCCGCTGCCAATGCCGGTGCCAACGCCAAACAAGAACAGCTGGCCGGCTTTACCACCGACGGCGCCCCGCAGCTGAGCACCAATCAGGGCCTGCAAATCCCGGACAACCACAACTCGCTGAAGGCGGGTTTGCGCGGACCGACGCTGCTCGAAGACTTCATCCTTCGGGAGAAAATCACCCACTTCGACCACGAGCGGATTCCTGAGCGCGCAGTGCACGCCCGCGGCTCGGCGGCGCACGGCTACTTTCAGGTCTACAAGTCGATGTCGCAGTTCACCAGCGCCGACTTCCTGCAAGACCCGACGGCCAAGACGCCCGTTTTCGTGCGCTTCTCGACCGTCGCCGGCTCCCGCGGATCGGCCGATACGGTGCGCGACGTGCGCGGCTTTGCCGTCAAGTTCTATACGCAGCAAGGCAACTACGACCTGGTCGGCAACAACATCCCGGTGTTCTTCATCCAGGACGCGATGAAGTTCCCCGACCTCATTCATGCGGTCAAGCCGGAGCCGCACCACGAGATGCCGCAGGCGGCCAGCGCGCACGACACCTTCTGGGACTTCGCCTCGCTCATGCCCGAGTCGACCCACATGCTGATGTGGGCCATGAGCGACCGCGCCATTCCGCGCAGCCTGCGCATGATGGAAGGCTTCGGCGTGCACACCTTCCGCTTTATCAACAGCCGCGGCGAGAGCCACTTCGTCAAGTTCCACTGGAAGCCGAAGCTCGGCATTCATGGCCTGGCCTGGGACGAGGCGCAGAAGATCGCCGGCAAGGATGCCGACTTTCACCGCCGCGATCTCTGGGAAGCCATCGAAAAAGGCGATTTCCCGGAGTGGGAGTTGGGCGTGCAGATCATTCCGCAGAACAAGGAGCATTCGCTCGGCTTCGATCTGCTCGACCCGACCAAGCTCATTCCGGAAGAGATGGTGCCGGTGCAGCGCATCGGCCGGATGGTGCTCAACCGCAACCCCGACAACTTTTTCGCCGAGACCGAGCAAGTGGCTTTTCATCCGGGCCACGTCGTGCCGGGCATCGATTTCTCGAACGACCCGCTGTTGCAAGGCCGGCTCTTTTCGTACACCGACACGCAGATTTCGCGGCTGGGCGGTGCGAATTTCCATGAGCTGCCGATCAACAAGGCGGTGTGCCCGTTCCACAACTTTCAGCGCGACGGCATGCACCGGCAGACCATCGCGCGCGGCCAGGTCGCGTACGAGCCGAACACGCTAGGCAACGGCTCGGAATACCGGGTCGACGGCAGCGACCAGGGCTTTCAATCCTTCCCCGAGGAGTTGGAGCCGCCGAAGGTGCGCCGCCGTAGCCCGTCGTTCGACGATCACTTCACCCAGGCCCGGCTGTTTTTCAACAGCCAGAGCGCGGCCGAAAAAGAGCACATCGTCGCGGCCTTCCGCTTCGAATTGTCCAAGCTCGACGTGCCGGCGATTCGCCAGCGCATGGTCGACAACCTGGCGCACGTCGATGAAAAGCTCGCGCGCCGCGTCGCCGACCCGCTGGGCATCGGCGCGCCCGATGCCAAGGCCGCGGCAGGGCGCGCGGGCTTTCGCGACCACCAGATCCGGCTGCCCATTTCCGAATCGCCAGCGCTCAGCATGGCCGGCACCGGCGATGGTTCGGTGCGTACGCGCAAGGTGGCCATTCTGGTGGCCGACGGCGTCGACTCCGCTTCGTTGAAACCGATCCGCGAAGCCATCGAGGCCGCGGG
>JAQGMP010000113.1 GCA_028292285.1 Variovorax sp.
GCATTCGACGAACTGCCGTGCCGCCGGCGTCAGCATCTGGCCGCGCCGCTGAATCACGCACACGCGCAGCGACGGCAAGGTTTCTTCGAGCTCGATGCGCTGGATGCCGTGGCGCTTGAAGGTGAGCTGCACCAGCGGTTCGACAAAAAGGCCGATCAGGTCCATGTGCCCAACCAATCCCAGCGCCACCGTCACCGACTGGCCGCGGATGACGCGGGCCGGCGGCGCCAGCCCCATCGGCGCGAACAGCGGCGCCACGGCTTCGCGCGCGAGGTCGCCGTCGCCCGGCAACACCCATTCGGCTGCATGCAGGGCCTGCAGCGTGCGGGCGTGCCGCAGCGGATGCCGGGTCCGCGCACCGACCACCAGCTTCACCGGAAACAGTTCGGTCGCCTCGAACTGCTGCTCGTCCAGCGTGCCCGGCACCACATGCGCCACGGCGAAGTCGAGGTTGCCATCGCGCAGCCGCGCCAGCATCCACGGCAGCACGGCTTCGCTGAAGTGCACGTCGACGGCCGGCAGCCGCGCATGGAATTCCTTGAACGCCGCAGGCAGCACCGTCAGCGCGAACGACGTGCTGACCGCCAGTGCGACCTTGCCGGTGGCGCCGTCGCGGATTTGCGCAACTTCGTCGCGGGCGCGCTGCATGTCGGCCAGCAGCAAACGCGCGCGCGGGGCAAAGGCCGCGCCGTATTCGGTCAGGCGCACGCCCGCCACGCTGCGCTCGACCAGCGGCGCGCCCACTTCGCGTTCGAGTTCGCGAACGATCTTGGTGACGGCGGGCTGCGAGAGTCCGAGCGCGCGGGCCGCGCCGCGAATGCTCATCTGCTCGACCACGGCAACGAACGCGAGCAACTGGTTGGGCTTCATCGGCGGCTTTTCATGGTGACAACCAAAAGTTATCGAGGTAGCCCGATTATTGTCTTTTCATCAGCGGCGCGACTCTCTAGCATGCGGCAACTCAAAAGGACCCCATGACCCTTGCCACCCCCACGCCGGCCACGAACCCAAGGCCGCAAAGCCGGCGCCAGACCATCGTCGCCACGACCATCGGCAATGCGCTCGAGTTTTTCGACTTCACCGTCTACGGCTTTCTGGCGCTGGTGATCGGCAAGCTGTTCTTTCCGACCTTCGACTCCTACGGACAGCTGCTCCTCACGGTGGCGAGCTTCGGCGTCGGGTTCATCATGCGGCCGCTCGGCGGCATCGTGATCGGCGCCTATGCCGACCGCGCCGGCCGCAAGAAGGCCATGACGCTGACCATCTTCATGATGGCGCTGGGTTGCGCCGTGATCGCCTTCACGCCGACCTACGCGACCATCGGTGTCGCGGCGCCGCTGCTGATCGTGCTGGCGCGGCTGATCCAGGGCTTTTCGGCGGGCGGCGAAGTCGGCGCATCGACCACGTTGCTGGTCGAACACGCCACGCCGGCCAACCGCGGCTACATGGCGAGCTGGCAGTTCGCGAGCCAGGGTCTGGGCATCCTGCTCGGCGCGGTGGTCGTGGGCATCTTGTCGACCGCGCTCACGCCCGAGTCGATGCTGAGCTGGGGCTGGCGCGTGCCGTTTTTCCTCGGCATGGTCATCGCGCCGGTCGGCATGTACATCCGCAGCCACCTCGAAGAGTCGCTCGACCTCACGCCGGCCACCGTCAGCGCGCGGCCGCCGCGCAGCAGCCTTGCCGTGGTCTGCTCCGAGCATGGCAAGACCGTGCTCGCGGCCGTGCTGAGCATCATCGGTGGCACCGCGGCAGCCTACGTCGTCGCTTTTTATATGCCGACCTACGCGATCCGCGAACTCGGCATGCCACCGCCCGTGGCGCTGTTCGGTGCGGCGCTCACCGGCCTCATCTCTTTCGTGGCGGCGCCTTTCGTCGGCCTGTGGTCCGATCGCGTGGGCCGCAAGTCGCTGATCGTCTGGAGCCGCATCGCGCTGGCCGTGGCCATCTACCCCGGCTTCGCCTGGCTCAACGCCTCGCCGACATCCACCGTACTGTTCATCGTGGTCGGCGTGCTCAGCGCGCTGCTCGTGGTGCAGACGGTACCGGGTATCACGATGCTGCCGGAGATGTTTCCGAAGGCCGTGCGCGCCAGCGGCATGTCGCTGGTCTACAGCGTGGGCGTCGCGCTGTTCGGCGGCTTCTCTCCGCTCATCAGCGCATGGCTGCTGAACGCCACCGGCAACAAGCTCGCACCGGCCTGGTACCTGGTGGTGATGACACTGATCTCGCTCGTCGGCCTGTTGTGGCTGAAGGATCACACCGGCAAAGACATCGACGCCGCCGCGCCGCCGCAAGCGGCGCGCTGACCCCCAACTCAAAGGATTTCTGATGCAACGCACCGCTGCCACCCGCCACTTTTCCGGCACCTACGTCGAGGCCCGACGCAAGTTTCTCGATGCCGCGGCACACGCCGGCGCCAGTGTCGAATCGTTCGTGATGGACCACGTGCGCGGCGCCTTGGGCGAAGAACTCGCCACCGACGTCGCCCGCATCGGTGCAGCCGAT
>JAQGMP010000145.1 GCA_028292285.1 Variovorax sp.
GCGCCATCGCGAACCAGACGCCGCACGACGGCGGCACCGATGCCGCGTGAGCCGCCGGTGACGAAGGCGACCTTGCCAGCCAGCACGGGGGAAGTAGACACAGAGTTCGAAGTCATGATTTTTCCAATGGAGAGTGGAGAAAGAAGACCTTCAGTGTCGGCATTTCATTCCTTTGCCGGTAGCCGTCAATCCCGGCAAGCAACTTCAACCAGTGGTTGAGAATGTCCACCCATGGAACCACTGCAGCACCTCGCGTCTTTCGTCCAGAGCGCCGAAGCCGGCAGCTTTTCAGCCGCGGCGCGGCGGCTCGGGTTGACGCCCGCGGCGGTCAGCAAGAACGTCGCCACGCTGGAGGCGCGACTGGGCGTGCGGCTGTTCCAGCGCAGTACTCGCAAGCTGACGCTGACGGAAAACGGCGAGCGGTTTCTGCACCAGGTCGGCGGCGCCTTGACGACGCTGCAAGACGCGGTGGCCGGCATGTCCAAGGACGACGGCCAAGCGGCCGGCACGCTCAAGGTCAGCGTGGGCCAGGCCTTCGGCCGCGTCTACCTGGTGCCGTTGCTGGGCGACTTTTTGCAGCAGCATCCCGCTGTGCTGCCCGACTGGCATTTCGACAATCGCCAGGTCGACCTCATCGGCGAAGGCTTCGATGCCGCGATCGGCGGCGGCATCGAGTTGACGCAGGGCGTGGTGGCGCGCGAGCTGTCTCGGGTGCACATCGTCGCGACCGCGTCGCCGGCCTATATGGAGGGGCGTGTGCTGCCCAGGCGGCCTGGCGACCTCGCCGCGTTCGATGGCATCGTGCGGCGCTCGTCTCCAACCGGCCGCGTGCGCGCCTGGACGCTGCGCAACGCGCGCGGCCAGGAGGGCGCATCGGATTCGCGGCCCATCGCGATCTTCAGCGACCCGCAAGCCATGGCCCAGGCCGCCGCCGACGGGCTCGGCGTCGCGCTGTTGCCGATGCCCTTTGCTGCGCCGCTGCTCGAAAGCGGCGCGCTGCTTCGCCTGCTGCCGGGCTGGTACGCCGACTCGGGCCCGCTGTCGCTCTACTACCCCAGCAAGAAATTGTTGCCGGCAAAGACGCGTGCCTTCATCGACTTCGTGGTCGAGCGCTTTCGCAAGGATGGATTCGCCAAGCGGATGGACGGGCGCTGAGCGCGGCGGTTACGGGGTTACTACTCGCGCCGCCGTGCCGGCTTCGCCTGTAAAAATGAGCGCATGACCTCATTCATCAAGATTTCCCGCCGCGCCGTCCTGGCCGCCTCGACGCTCGCAGTGGCCGCCGCAGCGTTGTCCGCCGCTCCGGCCTTTGCACAAAGCAGCTGGCCGACCAAACCGATCCGCATCGTGGTGCCGTTCGCAGCCGGCGGCACGACCGACATCCTGGCCCGTGCCATCGCGCCCGATCTCTCGAAAGCCTTCGGCCAGCAGTTCATCATCGACAACCGCCCCGGCGCGGGAGGCAACCTCGGCGCAGAAATCGTCGCGCGCGCACCCAACGACGGCTACACGCTGTTGATGGGCACGGTCGGCACGCACGGCATCAACCGGGCGCTCTATCCCAAGCTGCCGTTCGATCCGATCAAGGATTTCGTGCCGATCACGCTGGTCGCCGCCGTGCCGAACGTGATGGAGATGAATGCCGAAAAAGCCAAAGCGCTCAATATCCACAGCGTGGCCGACTTCATCAAGTACGCCAAGGCCAACCCGGGCAAGCTGAACATGGCGTCGAGCGGCAGCGGCACTTCGATCCATCTTGCGGGCGAGCTCTTCAAGAGCATGACCGGCACCTTCATGATCCACATCCCGTACCGCGGCTCGGGCCCGGCGTTGATGGACATGGTGGGCGGCAGTGCCGACGTGATGTTCGACAACCTGCCCTCGTCGATGCAGCAGATCAAGGGCGGCAAGCTGAAGGCGCTGGCCGTGACGAGTTCGACCCGCTCATCGGCCTTGCCGGACGTGCCGACGGTCGAAGAAGTGGGCGGCCCGCAGCTCAAGGGCTTCGAAGCCAGTTCGTGGTTCGGCTTGCTGGCGCCGGCGGGCACCTCGCCCGACATCGTCAACCGCATTCAGCAAGAGGTGGCCAAGTCGCTGGCCACGCCCTCCATGAAAGAGAAGATGCAGCTGCAGGGCGCGATCCCGAGTGGCGACACGCCAGCGGCGTTTGCCACATTGATCGCCAACGAACACGTCAAGTGGGCCAAGGTCGTGAAGACCAGTGGCGCCAAGGTCGATTGATCAGCGGCTGATCAGACCTCCCAGGTCACGTCCTTGTTGTCGGCGAGCGAGTCCTTGAGCATGTGAAGCAGCGGCGAGGCACGCTGGCTCAGGCCGACGTGCTGCGCTTCAGCGTCGGCGGCATGGCCTTCCACCGCGAAGTTGTCGTTGTTGTGGGCATTGCCGCTCTCTGTCGTCATGGCCGCCTGCAGCGCCGCGATGGCCGCCGGAATCTGCTCCACGGTGACGACGCCCTTGGGCGACGGCGTTTTGCCGATGACCTCGAACAGCTGGCGCGCGTGCACTTCGAGCATCACGAAATCGGGCGCAGCCCGGGACTTGAACCGATAAAGCATGGTCGTCTCACTTACTTGTAGATGTAATCACGGGCGAAAGGGTACACCGATTGCGCACCGCGCAAACGACCCGTCGCTGTGTTTCCATCCGGCTTGGCAGCCAGCATCTGATGCAGTGAGATCCATCCTTGTTCGAAACTCATGGCCGAGCCGGCCAGGTAGAGGCGATAGGCGCGCAGGATGCGCTCGGCATTGCCGGCGCGATTGCTGGTGTGCTCGAGCACGCTTCGGGCCTCGTCGAGCTTGGATTCGAGCGAGTCCGACCATGCCCACAGGGTGCGCGCGTAATGCGGCCGCAGGTTTTCCGTGTCGACCATTTCCAGGCCCGACGCCGCCATGTCGCGCAGCACATGCGTCACGTGCAGCAACTCGCCGCCCGGGAAGATGTACTTCTCGATGAAGTCGCCCATGCCGGCGCCCAGCTGCTGGTAGTCGAGACCACCGGAAGTGATGCCGTGGTTCATGACCAGGCCGCCCGGCTTCAGCAACGCATAGATCTTTTTGAAGTAGGTCGGCATGTTGGCCGCGCCGACGTGCTCGAACATACCGACCGACGAAATCTTGTCGAATTGCTGAGACTCGTCGAGCGTGCGGTAGTCGCGCAGCTCGACGCGCACGCGGTTCTGCAGGCCTTTTTCTTCGATGAGCTTTTGCACGTGGGCATGCTGGTTTTTCGACAGCGTGATGCCGGTGGCGTCGACGCCGTAGTGTTCGGCGGCCCACAGCAACAAGCCGCCCCAGCCCGAGCCGACGTCCAGAAAACGTTCACCCGGCTGCAGCATCAGCTTCTTGCAGATGTGGTCGAGCTTGGCCTCTTGCGCCTGCGCCAGCGTCAGATCCTCGGTTCGGTAGTAGGCGCACGAGTACACGCGGCGCGGGTCGAGCCACAGCGCATAGAAGTCGTCGGACACGTCGTAGTGAAATTCGATCTGCTTGGCGTCTTTGTGCAGCGAATGCGAGCCGCGCGATTTGGCGTGGCGCTGCAGGCGGCTCCACCAGCTGGTGTCGGTTTTCTCGACCGGATTGCTCGGCACCAGGGCGACCGCCGCGTCGAACAGGTCGCGCATGGCGCCTTCGATCTGCACCTTGCCCTCGACATAAGCCTCGCCGATGGAGCCTATCTGTCGGGCGGCGAGCTTGGCCAAAGCCGACCATTCGGAGAAGGCCAGGGTGACGCGGGAACCGGGTGCGGCGACCCTTCGGCCATCGGGCAGCTCCAGCGCGATCGGAACGGAAAGTGTCGCCAGCTGCGACTCGATTTTGGGAATCAGGCTTTGCATGATCCAAATATCCTATTGAATTTCAGCGCTTTCTGCTCGCGGCGCGAATCTGGAATGTTCGTTGACATCAAAATGTTTATGCTTAAACTATTCATCCATGAACAGCCTCAACAGCATCCTGTGCATCGGCGGCGGCCCCGCAGGGCTCTACTTTGCACTGCTGATGAAAGCGCGCCAACCCTCGCTTGAAATCACGGTGCTGGAGCGCAACCGGCCCTTCGATACCTTTGGCTGGGGCGTGGTGCTCAGCGACCAGACCTTGGCGAATCTCGACGCGGCCGACCACGCCAGCGCGACGCTGATCGGCGACTCGTTCCACCACTGGGACGACATCCAGGTCTTCTTCAAAGGTGAAGCGGTGCGCTCCGGCGGCCATGGTTTTTGCGGCATCGGCCGCAAGCGGCTACTCAACATCCTGCAAGAGCGATGCCTGGCATTGGGCGTCAACCTCGTCTTCGAAACCGATGCGACGGACGACCAGGCGGCGGCTGCAAAGTACAACGCCGATCTGGTGATCGCCAGCGACGGGCTCAACAGCCGCATCCGCCAGCGCTACGCCGAGACCTTCGAGCCCGATGTCGATCTGCGCAAGTGCCGCTTCGTCTGGCTCGGCACGCACCAGACTTTCGACGCCTTCACCTTCGCTTTCGAGCAGACCGAGCACGGCTGGTTTCAGGCGCACGCCTACCAGTTCGATGACGACACCTCGACTTTCATCGTCGAGACGCCCGAAGAAGTCTGGAAGGCGCACGGGCTCGACGCCATGGAGCAACCCGAAGCCGTGGCCTTTTGCGAAAAGCTCTTCGCCAAGTACCTCGGCGGCCACGAACTCATCAGCAACGCGCAGCACCTGCGCGGCTCGGCCAACTGGATTCGCTTTCCGCGCGTGGTGTGCAAGCACTGGGTGCACCGTATCGACGTTGCGGGCAAGACGGTGCCGGTCGTGCTGATGGGTGACGCCGCGCACACCGCGCACTTCTCCATCGGCTCGGGCACCAAGCTCGCGCTCGAAGACGCCATCGATCTGGCGAACGAATTTGCCGTCGGCGAGAACATCGACGAAGTGTTGACCGCCTACGAAGCGCACCGCAGCGTCGAGGTGCTGAAGATCCAGAACGCGGCGCGCAACTCGACCGAATGGTTCGAGAACGTCGGGCGCTATGCGGGCATGAAGGTCGAGCAGTTCGCCTATTCGCTGCTGACCCGTTCGCAGCGCATCAGCCACGAGAACCTGCGGCTGCGCGATGCCGACTGGCTCGGTGGTTACGAACAATGGCTGGCCGGCGGCAAGAGAGCGATACCGCCGATGCTGATGCCGCTCACCGTCCGCGGACTCACGCTGAAGAACCGCATCGTCGTCTCGCCGATGGCGATGTACAGCGCGGTCGAAGGCGTGCCGATCGACTTCCATCTGGTGCACCTGGGCGCGCTTGCGCTCTGCGGAGCGGCTATGGTCTTCGTCGAGATGACCAGCCCGACGCCGGAGGGCCGCATCACCCCCGGCTGCCCCGGCCTCTACAACGATGCGCAGTCGGCCGCGTTCAAGCGCATCGTCGATTTCGTGCATGCCAACAGCAGCGCCCGCATCGCGATCCAGCTCGGCCATAG
>JAQGMP010000150.1 GCA_028292285.1 Variovorax sp.
AGCGCAGCCGCGGGGCGCCCCGGCGCGATGAGCCGGAACAGTCGCGCGCATGAGCATCTGGAGGGTCGTCATGCTTGCCTTAAAACCAACCACCTTCGCACGCGGCCTGCTGCCGTTCGTGCTCGGCTTCGGCGCGTTCTTCACGCCATTCACGTCCTCGGCACAGTTCGTCCCAGCGACGCAGGCGTCGGTGGCTGCGGCCTTCACGCCCGGCCAGGCCTTGCCGCTGGTGCTCGACACCATCAGGGGTGCGCGGTCGACCATCTTCGTCGCGGCCTATTCGTTCACCAGCAAGCCGGTTGCGACAGCGCTGCGCGATGCCACGCGTCGTGGCGTCAACGTCTTTGTCTTGGCCGACGCAACGGAAGCGAGCAAGGGCTATTCCGCTGTTCGCTTCCTCGCCAATGAACGCGTGCCCGTACGCATCAATGCACGCTACGCGATCCAGCACAACAAATTCATGGTGATCGACGGCAGCACGGTGCAGACCGGCAGCTTCAACTACACGGCGTCGGCGGCAGAGCGCAATGCGGAGAACGTGCTGGTTATTCGCAATGCCCCGGCCATCGCAGGGCAGTACAACGCCGAGTGGCGGCGCCTGTGGAATGAAGGCACCGAGCTCACACCGGCCTACTGACACGGCCCCCACGATCGATCGCGGCACATCCGTTGCGGCGACTCAGGATGCGAGCCGCATTGTCGTTTCAGACGGAACGCTCGAAGCGCTGAAGTGGCTCGGGATGGTGCTGATGGCGCTCGACCACATCAACAAGTTCCTGCTCGGCGAATCGAACGCAGTGCTCTTCGATCTGGGGCGCATGGTAATGCCCCTCTTCGGCTTCGTGCTGATGTACAACCTGGCGCGTCCGGGCGCGCTGGCAGCGGGCGTGCACCGGCGGGTCATGCAAAGGCTGCTGGTCTTCGGCGCGCTGTCCACGCCCATCTTCGTGGCGCTCGTCGGATGGTGGCCGCTGAACATCCTGTTCATGCTGCTTCTGTCCACCGGCATCGTCTGGTTGATCGAGCGCGGCGGAAAGACGCGGGTGGCACTTGCAGTGCTCGCGTTCGTGTTGGCAGGCGCTGTGGTCGAGTTCTGGTGGTTCGGGGTGCTGGCCTGTCTGGGGGCCTGGGTATGCTGCCGCAAACCGACTGCGATGCAGCTTGCGCTGTGGGCTTTGGCGCTCTCGTCACTTTGGATCGTAAACCGGAACTTCGCTGCGCTCGCGGCGTTGCCGCTCATCTGGGGTGCCGCACGGATCAACATTCCGATGACGCGGCATCGGTGGGTTTCTTACGGCTTCTACCCTGCGCATCTCGTCGCAATCTGGCTTGCATCTCACGTCTTTTGAAGGACGCCTTGAATGAGCCGTGTGAGGTTTGCCAGAACGTAGAGAGACAGGTCCGGTGTTGATAAATGGAAGGCACTCTCCCCCGTCAGTAAACGGTTCGTAGCTTTGCGAAGGGTCAAGCTTCCCGCTTCAGCGCAACAACTGCCCCAGAAAAGCCCGCGTCCGCGCATGCTGCGGATTCGAAAAGAATTCTTCTGGGGGCGCCATTTCCACGATCTGCCCCTGGTCCATGAAGATCACCCGGTCGGACACCTGGCGCGCAAAGCCCATTTCGTGCGTGACGCACAACATCGTCATTCCTTCTTCAGCGAGCGAGACCATGGTGTCAAGCACTTCCTTGACCATTTCGGGGTCAAGCGCCGACGTGGGCTCGTCGAACAGCATGAGCTTGGGCTTCATGCACAGCGCGCGTGCAATGGCCACGCGTTGCTGCTGACCGCCCGAGAGCTGTCCTGGGTGCTTGTGCGCCTGATCCGCAATACGCACGCGCTCCAGCAGTTGCATCGCCGTGCCTCTCGCAGCCGCCAGGCTGGCGCCCTGCGCCCACACCGGGCCGATGGTGCAGTTTTCCAGAACAGTCATGTGCGGAAACAGGTTGAAGTGCTGGAACACCATGCCGACCTTGCGGCGCAGCGCAGTGACGTCCTTGGGACTGGCGCTGGTAGTCCGGCCTTCGACCTCGATGCTCCCCTGCTGATACTCCTCCAGCCGGTTGATGCAGCGGATCAGCGTGGATTTTCCCGACCCTGACGGTCCGCAAATCACGATGCGTTCGCCTTGGGCCACGTCCAGCTGCACGTTGCGCAGCGCGTGATACGGGCCATACCATTTGTTCAAGTCCTTGATGCGCACAAGTGGCGCAGGCGACGCGGTGGCAGGGGTTGCGAAGCTCATGAGGGTCGTGATCCGGTTAGCGTTTAGTACCGTGCGTCGTGGCTTCGAGGCTGCGGCTGTAGCGCGACATGGAGAAGCAGAAAATGAAATACACGAGGCCCACGAACAGATAGACCTCGGTACCGAAGCCCTGCCAGTCGGGGTCGGCCACGGCACGCTTGGCGGCTGTCATCAAATCAAAGATGCCAACCACGACCACGATGGACGTGGCCTTGAAAAAGCTGATGAAGGTGTTGACGATGCCGGGCACCGCATAGCGCAGTGCCTGCGGCAAGATCACCAGCGCCATCTTTCGCGTGTAGTTCAGGCCGATGGCGTCAGCCGCTTCGTGCTGGCCCAGCGTCACGGCGGCCAGGCCGCCGCGAATGACTTCGGCCAGGTAGGCACCCACAAACAGCGCAATGGCCACCTGCACGCGCAGCAGCTTTGACACCTCCACCCCTACGGGCAGAAACAGCGGCACCATCACGCTCGCCATGAACAGTACGGTGAGCAGCGGAATGCCGCGCGCCAGTTCGATGTAGGCCACTGCAAAGCCACGCAGGGCCGGCGCGTTTTTCGATTGACGAGCCAGCGCGAGCAATATGCCGATGGGAAATCCGACACACAAGCCCACCGTCGACAGCAGCAACGTGACTGGCAGGCCACCCCACTGGTCGTCGGGCACATGGACCAGGCCCAACACACCGCCCCACATCAGCGTCGCAACGACGATGCCCGCAGCCAGCCACACCAGCACCAGCCAGGGGCGCCAACTTGCGCGCCACATCGACAGCGCATAGAGCAGCATCAGCACCACGCAAGCGAGGGCCGGACGCCATTGCTCGTCGTACGGATAGAGTCCGAAAAGGATGAGCCGGCCCTTTTCTGCCACCACGGGCCAGCAGGCGCCCGCCAGCACGGCGGCGCGGCACGCGGCCAGCGCAGCCTTGGGATCACCATGGCCGAAGACGGCCAACCGCACGCTCCAGTCGAAGAACGACCATGCGCCCCAGCCAAGCAGCAGCACCAGCGCCACCGTCAGAAAGCCCGAGGTCCAGTTCCCGAAATAGGCGCGCGCCACGGTGTGCCCAAGGCGCCTGCGCGCCATAGGGCGCGGCTGCGCTGTGATGGTTTCGGTCCGGGTGAAATGCATGCCCATGCCGGTTACCGAGTCTGCAAGGCAACGTGCCGTTGCACCAGTTCCATGAGGCCACTGACCGCCAGGCTCATCAGCACATAAAACAGCATGACCAGGCCCACGACCTCGATCGCCTGCCCGGTTTCGAACAGCACTGAGTTGCCGATCGCCACCACATCCTGGTAGCCGATGGCCACGGCCAGCGAGCTGTTCTTCAGGATGCCCAGGTACTCGCTGGTGACGGGCGGCATGGACAGGCGCGCCGCCTGCGGCAAAACGACTTTGCGGAACACCACGCCGCGCGTGAGCCCGACAGAGCCGCCTGCCTCCCACTGCTCATGCGGAACGGCCATGATGGCACCGCGAACGATCTCTGCAATGAAGGACGCCGCGTAAGTCGAGATGCCGATCAGAAGTGCCGCGTACTCGGGGCTCATGCCGACACCTCCGGTCACATCGAAACCGTCGACCTTCGGAATCTCGAAGGATGGCAGCCACTGGCCCAGATCCCAATGCAGCGACGGCACGAAAATGCCCCGGTTTGACGCGACGAACAGACCCAAAGGGTTGTAGGCATCCGTAGGCCCAGGCAGATTGATGGCAAGTTGATACCAGATGAAGATGTGCAAAAGCACCGGCACGTTGCGCATCACTTCCACATAGGTGGCGCACACTGCGCGCACCAGCGGGTTGGCTGACAGGCGTCCCGAGCCCACCAGCACGCCCAGCACTGTGGCCAGGACGATTGCCGCGAACGAGACCTTCAGCGTGTTGATCACGCCGACGAGCAACGCGCGGCCGTAGCTGTCCTGTCCACTCTCGAAGGACAGTGATGCATTGGCCACCGGCACGCGTGCCACCGCATGCAGGAAATCGAAGCCCGATGCGATGCCGCGCGCATGCAGGTTCTGGCTGGTGGCGCGCAGCAGCAGGAACACGCCGACGCCGACCAAGCCGAATGCCGAGGCCTGCCACAACGCCCGGCGCAGTCGTTGCGCATTCATCGCCGTCTTGGGTGGAGGCACGGAAGGCGTCAGCGTGCGTTCCATTGGCTCAGCGCAGTGGCGGTGCGAACTGCAGGCCGCCTGCCGACCAGAGACGGTTCAGCCCTCTTGGCAAGCCGGTAGCGGCAAAGCTGCGCGACCACATCTCGCCATAGTTGCCTTCTGCACTCACGATATTGGCTGCCCATTTGTTGTCCAGCCCCAACGCGCTGCCGAGGTCACCCTCGACTCCCAGGAAACGCTTGACCGCTGGGTCGGAGGAGCCCGAGAAAGTCGTCACGTTCTCTGCCGTGATGCCCAGTTCTTCGGCCGTCAGCATCGCAAAGTGCGTGTAGCGCACGATATCCAGCCATCGGTCGTCGCCCTTGCGCACTGCGCCCCCCAGTGGCTCCTTGCTGATCACTTCAGGCAACAGCATGTAGGCGTCGCCGCCCGCGCCCATCGAGGCCTTGAAGTTGGCAAGGCTGGACGCATCGCTCATGTAGGCGTCGCAGCGCTTGGCAAGAAAGGCCTTGCGCAGCTCTTCTCCGTCCGAAAAAATCACAGGCTTGTATGGCGTCTTGATCTTGGCAAAGTACTCTTGCGACACCGCCTCGGCCGGGCCAGCCAGCATGCAGATGCTGGCGCCCTTGAGCTTCGTGGCGGTATCGACCTTGAGCTGCTTGGGCACGATGAAACTTGCGCCGTCGTAGTAGTGGATGGTTGCAAACTGCACGCCCGAGCGCGTCTCTCGACCCATGGTCCAGGTGAGGTTCCCGAACACCACGTCGACCTCCCCGGTCTGCAATGCGGTCAGGCGCTGTTGCGCCGTGAGCGACACGAACCTGACCTTGCCGGGGTCGCCGAACACCGCAGCAGCAATGGCGCGGCAGGCATCAGCGTCGATGCCGCGCATCACGCCTTTGCTGTCGGGCAGAGAAAAACCCGGGCTGCTGCCGATGACGCCGCACGCCAGCGTGCCCCGTGTCTTGACGGCGGCAAGTGTGGGCGAGGCGTTGGGCGGGTCGGCGGCGAAGGCCGGTGCGACAAGCGACATCATCAGGGCCGCCAAAGAGATATTGACGTTGGCGATCAGTCGGAAAAAATGATTCATACCGGGCCGCAAAGTTAGTTATGAGTCGAATCTTAGGCATCTGTGCCCGCCCGACGAAGTCAATCGTCGATGCAGGTGTTGCAAGATTCCGAACGCCGAAGCAGCAAACTGGCGCCGCGCTGCCGCGGGACGATCTTAGACTTTGAAGCCATGAACAGCCCATTCCGCCGTCACTTCGATCTCCCGCCTTCGGTCTGCTACCTGGACGCAGCCTCGATCACGCCGCGCGCGACGCACATCGCTGCCGTCGGCATTGAAGCCATCGAACGCACCGTGCGGCCTTGGGCGCACCGCAATATCGACAAGGCGCCGCTGACGCGGCGGTTGCGCGAACTGACGGCCGCGTTAATCGGTGCGAATCCGGGTGATATGGCATTGACGCCCGCTGTGAGCTACGGGATCGCGACGGCTGCAGCCAACGTGACGGTGCGTAGGGGCAGCCGGGTGCTGTCGTTGGAGGGCGACCATCCGTCGTCGTCGCTGGCTTGGAAGAACGCTGCCATGGCCGCTGGCGCCAGCGTCGACACGGTGTTACGTCCTGCCGATGGCGATTGGACCCGCGCCATCCTGGAACGACTGGACGATGCGCAAGCGCCCGCTGTGAGCGTGGCCGCGCTCGCGCCCGTGCACTGGTCCGACGGGGCCCTCATCGACATGTCGCGCATTGCGCCCCTCGTGCATGCACGCGGCGCGGCGCTGGTGGTTGACGCGACACAGGCTGTGGGCGTTCTGCCCATCGATGTGCAGCAGTTGCAGCCCGACTTCCTGGCCTTTCCCGCCTACAAGTGGCTCCTGGGCCCTTACGGTTGCGCGTATCTGTATGCGCATCCGAAGCATCAGCAGGGCGTGCCGCTCGAACATCACATGGGCAACCGCGTGTTCCCCAATCTCACGTTGCGCGAAGCACCAAGAGACTTTGCTTTCCTGCCCGGCGCGCAGCGCTTTGACCGGGGCGAGCGCGACGACGCACTGCTGCTGTCGCTGGCGGTAGGGGGGCTCGAACTGGTGCATTCGATGCCGGCGGCGGAACGTTTGGCGCACGTAAGCACATTGAGCGCCCGCCTGGTCAACGGCCTGGTTGGCCTGCCGCTGGATTGCCTACCTGCGTCGCTGCGTGCACCGCACATCGTGGGACTGCAAATGGATGCCGCTGAGGCGTTACCGACGGCCAAGGCGCTGGAGCAGGTGTCGGTCTTCACCAGCGCGCGCCTCGGCAACCTGCGCGTCGCGCCCTATCTTTACAATGACGAGCGGGACATCGACACCTTCATCGCCAAGCTGGCGCCGCTGCTTGGCGGCTAAGCCAGGGCCTAGACGAAGCCGATAAGGCGGGCCTGGTTTTCAAGCGCGGCCAGCACGCTCATTCCGGTGATCTGCGAGGTCTTGGGATTTTCCGCTGAGCTCTTGCCACCGACCACTACGGTGAGGCTCGAATACGCGCCCTCGGCCTCGATACGGCCGATGTTCTCGGCAATGGCTGGGTCGGCCACCAGCTCGACCTGCGTCCTTTCAAGCCCCAGGCCCGCGAGCGCGACGGCAGCTGCGAGGTTGGCGTTCTTCGGATAAAGGCGCGCCGCCTCTGCCGCCGTGCCCGAGAAAATCACGGTCGATTGCGTCAGTTCATCGAGGCGGAATGCGCCGTCCGCGGGCGTGTCCCTCCACGAGGCGGGCGGCTTGGTCGACGTGTACTTGACCTTCGAAAGGCCGGCGTACCGCAGCGACAAAAGGCCGTCGAGCCCTGCAATGGCACCGGCCGGCAGCAGCACGCGGCTGCCCCCCTGCCGCGCCGCAAACTCCAGACGGTGCACCAGCGCCGCATCGGCAAGGCTGCCGACCGAGATCAGCATGAGATCGACGCCGGCCGAAAGAATGGACTCGCCATGCTCGCGCACTGCGCCGTGCCCTGCCACCTCGACCGCAAGTTGCAAGCCGCCCGCCAGAAATTCATCGATGGTTGTGCACACGGCAACGCTGGCCGACACGCTGCGAATCGCCTCATCGCGTTGATGTTGACGCACCAACAGCGCCGCCA
>JAQGMP010000156.1 GCA_028292285.1 Variovorax sp.
TGGCGCAAGCGCATCGCCGGCAAGGCCGACAACGCCGCGGCGCTGAACGCGCTGGTCGACGGCTACCTGAGTGCGCAGAGCCGCAACTCGGCCGGCACCAGTTGCCCGACGTCGGGCTTCGCGATCGACGTGGCACGCGAGCCGGCCGACAAGCCGATTCACGCCGCCTACGTCGAGGGGCTGAAACGCCAGATCGACATCCTGCTGTCGATCCAGGAAGGCGGCGATGCTGGCGCCGACCGAAGCCACGCACTGGCGCAGATGGCGACGATGGTCGGCGCGATGGTGCTGGCGCGCGCGACGCGGGGCGACCCGCTCTCGAACGAACTCATGGCCGCGGCGCGCGACCACTTGCGCGCGAGCCCATGACAGCAGCAGCGATGATGAGCGCCGCCGCCAGCGCGATCGACCACGAGAGCGGCCGGCCCGTCACCATCAAAAGCAGCGCCGTCGAGGCCAGCGGCGTCAGGTAGCTCAAGATGCCGATCTGCCGCGCATCGCCGTGCTTGAGCGCCATGTCCCAGACGAAGAACGCAGCGCCGAGCGGGCCGAGGCCGCACAACGCGATGAGCAGCCAGTCTTTGCCGGCCAGCGCGACCGATGGTTCGAGCAACGCGTGGCACACCAGCGCGAGCACGCCCGACACCAGGCCGAACAGTCCGATGGCCGAGGTCGGGAAAGCCGCAACGCGCTTCGTCCACAGCGAGTAGCTGGCCCAGATGAAGGCCGAGCCGAGCGCGGGGATAAAACCCCAATATTCAGTCACCGCAGACGACGCGCTGCCGTTGCGCGCGCCGAGGATGGCGATGGCCGCGCCCGCGAAGCCGAGCAATGCGGCGACGATGTGCAGCGGCCGCAACGACACGCCCGGCAGCAACAGCGGCGCCAGCACCACCATGAACAGAGGCCACAGGTAGTTCACCAGATTGGCCTCGATGGGCGGCGCGTGGCGCAGCGCGATGAAGAGCAGAAAGTGAAAGCCGAAGAGGCCGTAGATGCCGAGCGCCAGCGTCGTCGCGGGCACCTTCCAGGCGGTGCGGTTTCGCAGCACCAGCGGCCAGCTCGGCACACTGCCGATGATCAGCGCCAGACCCGTCAGCAAAAAAGGGGGGACATGCGAGAGGGCAGTGCCGAGCGAGGCGAGCGTGGCCCAGAGCGCGATGGCGGCAAGGGCATAGAGGGTCGATGGCATGGCGCGGGAGCTTAGTGCACGCCCCCGCCGGCCTCAGCGCACCCGCTCGCGCAACTCGCGCTTCAGCACCTTGCCGATCGCACTGCGCGGCAGTTCGTCGATGAAATGCAAGGCCGACAAACGCTGCGTCTTGCCCAGCTGCGCGTTGGCCCATTGCAGCAGCGCGTCGCTCGTCGTGTCGTCGCCGACACCGCGCACCACGAAGGCCACGGGCGTTTCGCCCCATTGCGCGGACGGCACGCCGACCACGGCAACATCGGCCACCGCCGGGTGTGCTCGCACCACGGCTTCGAGGTCGCTCGGATAAATATTGAAGCCGCCGCTGATGACCAGGTCCTTCTTGCGATCGAACAGCGTGAGAAAGCCGTCGTCGTCGAAGCGGCCGACATCGCCGGTCCGGATGAAGCGCTTGCCGGCAGGATCGAACCATTCCGCTTCTCGCGTCTTGTCGGGTTGGCGGTGGTAGCCGACCATCATGCCGGCCGAACTGCCGACGACCTCGCCATCGGCGCCGGGTGCGACCTCGCGGCCGTCTTCATCGATCAGGCGGATGTCGCTGCCCGGCGCAGGCTGGCCCACGGTGTGCAGCTTGGTCGGATGCAGATGCGCCTCGAGGATGCAGGTGCCGCCGCCTTCGGTCATGCCGTAGAACTCGATCAGCCCGCCGGGCCATCGGTCGACCACATCCGCCTTGAGCGCGGCGCCGAACGGCGCGCTGGTGCTGAACTTGGATCGGAACGACGACAGATCGTGGTCGCCGAACGCCGGGTGCGCCATCAGGCGCTGGTATTGCACCGGCACCAGCATGGTGTGCGTGACGCGGTGCCGCGCGGCCAGCGTCAGATAGCCGACGGCATCGAATTTCGGCATCAGGATCACGCAGCCGCCGAACGCCATCGTCGGAAAAAAGACGACCAGCGTGGTGTTGGAGTACAGCGGCGTCGAGAGCAGCGTGACGGTGTCGGGCCCGTAGCCGTATTTGGCGCCGCGCTGTACATGCGCCCACCGCATGCCGTGACCCTGCACGATGCCCTTGGGCTCGCCCGTCGTGCCTGACGAGTAGATGATGTTGAACGGCCACGAGGGTTGCGGCTCGACCGCGGCCGGCCGGGTGCCGGCGGGTGTCAGCCAGTCTTCGAATGCACGCCCGGCGTGCGACCCGTCGAGCGCGATGCGGGGCAAAGGGCTTTCATCGCTGATTCCCCCCGCGGTCGATGCGTCGATGAACAGCAGGCGCGCGTCGGCGTCTTCCATCATTCGCGCCAGGCTGGCAGGCGTCGAGCCGGGTGCCAGCGGGGCCACCGCGACGCCGGCGCGCAGCGCGCCCAAGAACACGGCGGCGTACCCCACCGACGACGCGGCGCAAATCGCGATGGCATCGCCGGCTTTCAGCCCGTCGCGCTGCAGGCTCGCCGCGATGCGGTCCATCAGCGCATCGAGTTCGGCATAGTTCAGCGTGGTGCGGGCATCCCGCAGGGCGGCGTGCCCGGAGTTCTGCCGTGCGTGGAGCGCAATGAGTTCGGCAATCACGCCGAAATCGCGGTCGATGGCGGTCTGGAAGGTGTCCATAAGGGTTTGTTCTGGGCGAAGAAGAAGGCGAAGGCAACGAGGTGCGAAGGTAAAGCGCGGTTGAAGCCGTGTATCAGGGATTACCGGGAGGCCGCCGCCGTCAACCCGGGCTGCGTGCAGGGCGTTGTCTGCACATGACGAATACTTTCAACACGATCCCGATGATCAGCGTGGTCCGCGCAGACGACAAGCGCTCAGGCCCGCCAACGCGACAGCCGCGTCCCCGCCGTTCGAGCTCGAACTGATAATTTCATGACCCGAAACAAGATGGGCCGGTACGCGACCGCTGCCGTAACGATCGGACTCTTGCTCGCGACCGCCGGCTGCGTCGTCGCGCCGGGGCCCTATGGGGCGCCGGGTCCGGTGTATGTCGAGCCGCCGATCGTTTCGGTCACGCCGACGTACGCGAGCCCGGGCATCGGTTTCGTCTGGATGCAGCATCCGCGCTACGGTTACGGCTGGCACCACCCGCAGTACGGCTGGCATCGCGGCTGGCGGTAAAAACATACGGCGCCGCACCCGCAACCCCCGGGGCGGTTTGCCTATCGGCGAAGCAAGAAGGCGTTAGACCCCCGCCGCGTGCGCCTGCTGGTCGGCGTGATAGCTGCTTCGCACCATCGCCCCGACGGCGGCGTGGCTGAAACCCATCTTGTAGGCCTCTTCCTCGAACATCTTGAAAGTGTCCGGGTGCACGTAGCGCTTCACCGACAGGTGGGCGTTCGACGGCGCCAGGTACTGGCCGATGGTGAGCATGTCGATGTCGTGCGCGCGCATGTCGCGCATCACCTGCAGGATTTCTTCATCGGTCTCGCCGAGGCCCACCATGATCCCGCTCTTGGTGGGAACGCTCGGGTGCATTGCCTTGAATTTTTTCAGCAGGTTCAGGCTGAACTGGTAGTCGCTGCCAGGGCGCGCTTCCTTGTACAGGCGCGGGGCGGTTTCCAGGTTGTGGTTCATCACATCAGGCGGCGCGGCCTTCAAAATTTCCAGTGCGCGGTCGTCGCGGCCGCGGAAGTCAGGCACCAGAATCTCAATCGTCGTGCCGGGTGACAGCTCGCGGATTTTCTG
>JAQGMP010000198.1 GCA_028292285.1 Variovorax sp.
AGCGGATTGCCGGAGCCGTCGGGCACGCAATCGGTCGGCAGGATGACCGGCAGGTCTTTCTCGGGCACCGGCACCGCGCCGTGCTCGTCGCAATGGATGATCGGGATGGGAGTCCCCCAGTAGCGCTGGCGGCTCACGCCCCAATCGCGCAACCGCCAGGTGGTCTGCAGTTCGCCGAGACCCTTGTGCTGCAGCGCATGCGCCACCGCGGCGACTGCCTCTTTGAACGACATCCCGCTGAAGTTGTCGGAGTTGATGGTCACGCCGCGCTGCTTGTCGCCGTACCAGTCCTGCCACTGGTGATAGTCGAAGTGCGGCTCGTCGTCGACCAGGACCACCTGAATGATTTCGATGCCGTACTTGTTGGCGAAGGCGAAGTCGCGCTCGTCGTGCGCCGGCACGCCCATCACCGCGCCGTCGCCGTAGCCGATCAGCACGTAGTTGCCGACCCACACCGGAATCGGCTCGTCGGTGATCGGGTGCATCACGACCAGGCCGGTGTCGACGCCCTTCTTTTCTTGGGTCGCGAGTTCGGCCTCGGTGGTGCCGCCGCCCTTCGCTTCCTCGATGAAGGCCGCGACCTTCGGGTCGGTCTTCGCGGCGTGCAGCGCGAGCGGATGCTCCGGTGCCACGGCGCAAAAGGTCACGCCCATGATCGTGTCGGCGCGCGTTGTGAAGACGTACATGCGGCCGTCCTGGATCAACTGCCCGCCGGCATCCTTGATGTCGTGCGGAAAGGCGAAGCGCACGCCCTCGCTCTTGCCGATCCAGTTTTCCTGCATCGTCTTGACGCGCTCGGGCCAGCCCGGCAGCTTGTGCTGGGTGTGCTCCAGAAGCTCGGGCGCGTAGTCGCTGATTTTCAGGTAGTAGCCCGGGATTTCGCGCTTTTCGACCGTGGCACCGGTGCGCCAGCCCTTGCCGTCGATGACCTGCTCGTTGGCCAGCACGGTCTGGTCGACCGGGTCCCAGTTGACGACTTGCGTCTTGCGGTAGGCGATGCCCTTCTCCAGCATCTTCAAAAACAGCCACTGGTTCCACTTGTAGTAGCTCGGGTCGCAAGTCGCGATCTCGCGGCTCCAGTCGATCGCCAGCCCCATCGCCTGCAGCTGGCTGCGCATGTAGTCGATGTTTTCGTAGGTCCACCTGGCGGGCGGCACGCCGTTCTTGATGGCGGCGTTTTCGGCGGGCAAGCCGAAAGCATCCCAGCCCATCGGCATCAGCACGTTGTAGCCGCACATGCGCAGGTAGCGCACCAGCATGTCGTTGATGGTGTAGTTGCGCACATGGCCCATGTGCAGCTTGCCGCTCGGGTAGGGCAGCATCGAGCAGGCGTAGTACTTTTTGCGCTTCGCGTCTTCGGTGACGCGGTAGGCATCGGCAGCGGTCCACTGGGCCTGGGCGGCCGACTCGACGTCGCTGGGTTTGTAGCTGGGGTTCATGGCAATTCGGCAGGAGCCCGGCACCGGGCGGCCGGGGGAAGGCGGATTATCGCGGCTGGCAGCCCGCCCGCGCCTCCGCCATGCGGCCAGCCCCGTTTTCGCGTGCCACAATGATTTCGACCCCGCGCACAACGCGACCCGCGCGCTGTCCGGTGTCTTTTGGGAAGCCTGCTGACCGATGGCCCTGCTGCCCGATTCCGAAATCAACGCGCTGATGCGCGCCGAACACGGCGACCCGTTCGCGGTGCTCGGCCCGCACGAGACCGGCGCCGGCCTCACGATCCGGGCGCTGCTGCCGGGTGCCCGCTCGGTGACCGCGGTGCATGCGCGCTCGGGCGACCCGCTCGCAGTGCTGGCCCGCCACGGCGACACCGCGTTGTTCTCGGCGCTGGTGCCGGCCGCGCCGGCGCGGCTCGGCTACCTTTTTCAGGTCGACTGGGGCACGCACACGTCGGAGCTCGACGACCCGTATCGCTTCGGCCCGGTGCTGGGCGAAACCGACGTCTGGCTACTGGCCGAAGGCACGCACTTGCGCCCGTACGAGCAGCTCGGTGCGCACCTGCGCGAAATCGACGGCGTGCGCGGCGTCGCCTTTGCCGTGTGGGCGCCGCACGCGCGACGCGTGTCGGTGGTCGGCAACTTCAATCAGTGGGATGCACGGCGCCACATGATGCGGTTGCGGCGCGAGTGCGGCGTGTGGGAGATGTTCGCGCCGCATCTCGTCGCCGGCGACAGCTACCAGTTCGAACTGCTCTTCGCCGACGGCACGGTGCAGCGCAAGGCCGACCCGTTCGCGTTCTCGGCGCAGTTGCGCCCGCACACGGCCTGCGTGGTGCGTCCGCTGCCTGCCCTCGTGCCCATGCCCGAGGGCCGTGCCGAAGCCAACGGGCGCGACGCACCCATCAGCATCTACGAAGTGCACCTGGGCTCATGGCGCCGCAACAACGGCGAGTGGCTCAACTACCGCGAGCTGGCCGAAGCGCTCGTGCCCTACGCACGCGACCTCGGCTTCACGCACCTTGAACTGCTGCCCGTCAGCGAGCATCCGTTCGATGGCTCCTGGGGCTACCAGCCGATCGGGCTGTA
>JAQGMP010000208.1 GCA_028292285.1 Variovorax sp.
TACACGCACACCGATCACTACTGGCAGGTGTACTTCGACACCCACCGCGCCATCGTCACCACTTTCGGTGCGGCCGGCTATCCGGTTCCCGAAACGCCGATGGTGCATCGCACGGCGCCAGCCATGCCGGGCGGCCCCGCGCCGACGTAGCCCGGGCAACAAAAAACCCGCCGCGGCGGGTTTTTTATCGGCTCCGGAGAGTCGACCGACCGACTGGCGATCAGGTCGAACTTGCGGTCTGGCTTATTGCTTCTTGGCCGCTGCGTTCTCTGCCGTACCAGGAATCTTTTCGCCGATCTTGGCGCCTGCGCTGCGCATGCCGTTGGCCGTGCTGTGACCCGCGTCTTCAACCACGTTGGCGCCCTTCTTGGCAACACGCTTGGTAGCGCCGTAGGCCTTCTTGGTTCCGCTCTTGGTTGCGTTGTAGGCCTTCTTGGTGCCGCTCTTGGTCGCATCGACAGCGTCCTTGGTCGTTTCCTTGGCACGCTCGGTCACCGTGGGTGCGGGAGCGGGTGCCACGGCAGGCGAGGTTGCCGGTGCGGTGGTCTGTGCGTTGGCCGAAAGGCCGATCGATGCAAGGGCGAGGGCAAGCACGGCGGGGACGGTGCGAATGAAAGATGCGTTCATGAAGAATCTCCTTGAGAGTTGGAGTGACGGACTTGCCACTGTGTGATCTAACGAATCACGACGCTTCGAGGATGACATCAAAAAGCAGCGCGTTGATCGCAGCCTTCGAAGTCGGGGCGTTTGCCTACGCCTGCTTGTGGTTCTGCACCGACACGTCGATCAGCGAATCGACCAAAGGGGCGAGCTTCGGCATGGCGGCGATGGCGTTTCGGGTCGTCGCCCGGGCCAGGGCATCGATCGACATGCCCCGCAGGCCGGCCACCACTTCGGCGATGCGCGGCAGTTCGCCAGGCTCGTTGCGCGCCTGCGGCTGGCCGTCTTGCCGCTGCGCCGCGGTTCGGTAGAGCCAGTGCGGCTGAATGTCGGGCGAATCCGTTTCCATGACCAGCGCATCGAGCGGCAGGCTGGCCGCGAGGCGCCGCAACTGCAGCGCGCGCTCGAAAGTCACCGCGCCGCCGAAGCCGAGCTTGAGCCCGAGCGCGATGCAGGCTTCGGCCTGTTGCTCGCTGCCGTTGAAAGCGTGCGCGATGCCCTGCCACGGGCGCCCGGCACCGACTTGGCGCAGATGCTTGAGCACCTTGTCGACCGAGCGGCGCACATGAATGATCACCGGCAGGTCGTACTTCCGGGCGAGCACCAGCTGCGCATGAAAGAAATGCTGCTGCCGATCGTCGTCGAATCCTTCGACAAAATAGTCGAGCCCGATCTCGCCGACCGCGACCAGCCGCGGGTCGTCGCGGCGGGAGGCGAGTTCGGCGTTCAGCAGATCGAGATCGCCCTCTTCGGCGTCGCCGGTGCACAGCGGATGGATGCCCAGGCCATAAGCATCGCCCTGCGCGTGGGCCAGCTCGCGCACGGTCGCAAAGTTGAACGCCGCCACCGCCGGAATCACGCACAGCGCCACGTTTCTGGCCGCCGCGCGGGCGCGCACCGCGGGCTCGTCGGCGCCGAATTCCGACGCATCCAGATGGCAATGGGTATCAACGAAAAGGGCCATCGGCGGATGATGCCCGAACGGATGCAAGGCGGCACAAAGCGTGCTACCGTGATTGCTCCAGCGTCTTCTTTTAACCGGAGGTGCCTCGATGCGCAGGCCAGGTTTGTACAGCCGATCGCCCCGAACCCCGTCGCCCTCCGCGGCCGGCCCGGCCCCGGGAAACGCAGGCCCGGAAGCTGCCGCCACGGCAGCCGGTGCCGCTGGAACCCCGTCCTCTGGAGCCGCGAAGGCGGCGCGCACCGGTCCGGGCAGAAAAAGCTTCGCCGCGCTGCTGGCACTCTGTGTCGCGCTGGCGGCTGGCGGTGGCTACTACTGGCCGCGCCAGGGCAACCGCGCGCTCACCCAGAAAGACATCGACTCCGCGGTCATGCGCACGCTGCAAACCGCCGCGCTGCCTTCCCCCGCGGCCAAGGCCGCCGACATCATCCGGCCATCGGTGGTGCGGGTCGTGAGCTACGGGCCCGAAAAAAAGACGCCTGAAGCAACCACCGAAAAACGCGGTCGCAACATGGCCAAGGGCAAGCCGCCCGAAGCCGATGCCGAGGGCGACAACGAGCGCGGCGTCGGCACCGGCGTGGTCATCGTCGACAAGGGCGTGATCCTGACCAACCTCCACGTGGTGGCAGGCGCCGACCGCATCAAGGTCACCTTCTTCGATGGCCTCGAGTCGATCGCCACCGTCACCGGGGTTCAGCCCGAAAACGACCTCGCCGTGCTGCAGGCGCAAAAGATTCCGGACGATCTCGCTGCCGCGACGATGCGCTCCACGGCCGACCTGCAGCCGGGCGACCAGGTGGCTGCCGTCGGCTTCCCGTTCGGTATCGGCCCCTCGGTGTCGGCCGGCGTGGTGTCGGGCCTGAAGCGCTCGTTTCGCTCGCCGGAGGGCAAGCAGGAACTCGGCAACCTGATCCAGTTCGATGCCGCGGCCAACCCCGGCAACTCGGGCGGTCCGCTTATCAACATGCAGGGCGAAGTGCTCGGCATCGTGACAGCCATCCTGAATCCGACGCAGGCGCGCACCTTCATCGGCATCGCCTTCGCGATTCCCATAGAAAACGCTGCGGCCGCGGCCGGCATGCCACCGTTCTGACGACCAATTCCAGCAGAAACCCAGAGAGCACCGAAACCATGAGTACTGAAAGCCCGTCGTTCTCCCCCTCTCCCGCCACAGCCGAACTGATGGAGCAGATCCTCTATCAGGTGAAGCGCGTGGTGGTCGGGCAAGACCGTTTCCTGGAACGCGTGATGGTCGCGATCCTGGCGGGCGGGCACCTGCTGGTCGAAGGCGTGCCCGGCCTTGCGAAGACGCTCACCATCAAGACGCTGGCCGACACGGTGCAAGGCCGTTTCAAGCGCATTCAGTTCACGCCCGACCTCGTGCCGGCCGACCTGGTCGGCACGCGCATCTACAACCAGAAGACCGGCGACTTCAGCACCTCGCTCGGCCCGGTGTTCGCCAACCTGCTGCTGGCCGACGAAATCAACCGCGCGCCCGCCAAGGTGCAGAGCGCGCTGCTCGAAGTGATGCAGGAGCGCCAGGTCACCATCGCCGGCGAAACGCACAAGGTGCCGCGCCCGTTTTTGGTGATGGCCACGCAGAACCCGATCGAAACCGAAGGCACCTATCCGCTGCCCGAGGCGCAGGTCGACCGCTTCATGATGAAGGTGCTGGTCGGCTACCCGACCGAGGAAGAAGAGTTCGTGATCGTGCAGCGCGTCACGGGCGACCCGGTCGACGTGAGCCCGGTTGCCACCACCGAACAGCTCGCCGAGCTGCAGCGTGAATGCCGGCAGGTGTATGTGGACCCCTCGCTCGTTCAGTACGCGGTCAAGCTGGTGTCCGCCA
>JAQGMP010000219.1 GCA_028292285.1 Variovorax sp.
AGCATCGGCTCGCAAGTGAAGCAGCACGGCTCGCTCGCCGGCGTGCCGGCCGATGCCGTGGCCAACGTTCGAAACGACATGTACCTCGCCTCGGAAGCCTTGCGCCATCTCGGCAAGAGCGACGCGGCGCACTTCGACGCCGACACCAAGGCGCAGGTCGGCGAGTTCGGCAAGGAGATCGACGACGCCACCAAGTTCATTCCGCTGTGGGTCAAGGTCGCCGTCGCGATCGCGCTGGGCCTCGGCACCATGATCGGCTGGAAGCGCATCGTGGTCACAGTCGGCGAGAAGATCGGCAAGACGCATCTGAGCTACGCCCAGGGTGCTTCGGCCGAACTGGTGGCGATGGTCACCATCGGCGCGGCCGACATGTACGGGCTGCCGGTATCGACCACGCACGTGCTTTCTTCCGGCGTGGCGGGTGCGATGACGGCGAACGGCTCCGGCCTGCAGATGTCGACGCTGCGCAACCTGGCGCTGGCCTGGGTGCTGACGCTGCCGGTCGCGATGCTTCTGTCGGGCTCGCTGTACTGGCTTTTCACGCACCTCTTTTGAGCGCGGCTCCCCCTTCCTATGGCGCTTCCTATGGCGGCGACGAAGCCGGACTGATCTGCGGCTACCTGTTCGAAGCGGGGACGCCGACGCCGGTGCGCCCGCTCGACTCGGCAGCGGCCGCGGCTTATCTCGCCGACGCGGAGATCGCGTCGAGCGAAGGCCACTGCAAGGGCTATCTCTGGCTGCACTTCAACCTGAGCCACGCCCAGGCCGAGCGCTGGCTTCGCCGCCACGCCCGACTTTCCGACACCTTCTTCGAGACCCTGCACGAAGGCCTGCCGTCGACCCGCATCGAGCGCGCCGACGACGCACTGATCGCCGTCATCAACGACGTGCATTTCGAGTTCAGCTTCGAGCCGTCGGACATCTCCACCTTGTGGATCAGCGTCGGCCCGCGCTTGGTGGTGACGGCGCGCACCAAACCACTGCGTTCGGTCGATGCGCTGCGCACGGCGGTGAACGCCGGCGATGCGCCGCGGTCGAGCACCGAACTGCTGGAACACCTGCTGCGCGCGCAGGCCGACGTGCTGGTGCACATCGTGCGCGACACCACCACACGCATCGACGCGATCGAAGACGATCTGCTGGCCGCGCGGCTCGACAACAAGCGCGCGCGGCTCGGCGGGCTGCGCAGGATGCTGGTGCGGCTGCAACGCCTGCTGGCACCCGAGCCGGCGGCGCTGTTCCGCTTGCTGCAGAACCCACCCGGCTGGATGGCGGAAGCCGATGCGCAGGAATTGCGCGGCTCGACCGAGGAGTTTTCCGTGGTGCTGCGCGACATGCAGGCGCTGCAGGAGCGCATCAAGCTGCTGCAGGAAGAGATCGCAGCCAACGTCAACGAAGACAACAACCGCAGCCTCTTCGTGCTGACGGTGGTGACGGTGCTGGCGCTGCCGATCAACATCATGGCGGGCCTGTTCGGCATGAACGTCGGCGGCATTCCGCTGGCCGAACACAAGCACGGCTTCTGGATCGTGGTGGCGCTCATCATGAGTTTCACGGCGGTCGCGGGTTGGCTGGCCTTTCGAAAGAAGAAGGGACGCTAGCGGGGCGTTTTCTGGGCGTTTGCGGCGCGTCCTGCGCGCGCAAGGTGCAAGGCATAAAATTGGGGCGTGCCTAACATCCTGAACGCCGATCTGCATTGCCACTCCGTGGTTTCCGACGGCACGCTGACGCCAGAAGCGCTGGCCGCCCGCGCTGCCGCGAACGGCGTCGAGTTGTGGGCACTCACCGACCATGACGAAATCGGCGGCCAGCACCGCGCCGCCGCGGCGGCCCGCGAAAACGGCATGCGCTACCTCACCGGCACCGAGATCTCGGTAACGTTCGCCAACGAGACGGTGCACATCGTCGGCCTCGGCTTCGATCCGGACGACGCCGCCATCAGCCAGGGCCTGTACGACACGCGCGGCGGCCGCGGCAAGCGCGCGCAGGAAATGTCCGAGGGGCTGGCCAAGGTCGGCATTCAGGGCGCGTACGAAGGTGCCCTCACTTTCGTCGGCAATCCCGAACTCATTTCGCGTACGCACTTCGCCCGTTTCCTGGTCGAAAGCGGCGTCTGCAAAGACACCTACGAGGTCTTTCGCAAGTACCTGACCGAAGGCAAGCCCGGCTACGTGCCGCACCGCTGGGCCACGCTGAAAGACGCGATCCGCTGGATCACCGGCGCCAAAGGCATCGCGGTGATCGCGCACCCGGGCCGCTACAAGTTCACTGCCAACGAGGAGTACGCGTTGTTCCTCGAATTCAAGGCGCACGGCGGCCAGGCGATCGAGGTCGTCACCGGCAGCCACACGCCGGCCGAATACGTCGAGTACGCCGACAAGGCACTCGAGTTCGGCTTTGCGGCATCGCGCGGCAGCGACTTCCACAGCCCCGATGAAAGTCACATGGACCTCGGCAAGCTTCCCTGGCTGCCCGGCAACCTCACGCCGGTCTGGGAGCTGCTCGAACACCGCATTCAGTGAGCGCGGTTCAGTGAGTGCGGCACAGTGAGCGCCGTTCAGCCAGCGGAGCGCGGCGCGCGCGATCTCGAGTCCGAACGCATCCTCGCCGGCATCGGAATGGTGGTGCTGGCGGTGGCCTGCTTTTCGACGCTCGACACCGCCACCAAGATTTCGGTCGGTGCGGTGCCGATCATCATGGGCGTCTGGTTTCGCTACGCCTTCCAGGCGATCGCCACCACCGCGGTGTTGCTGCCGGTCTATGGCACGTCGCTGCTCGGCACGTCGCACCCCAAATACCACGCACTGCGCGGCGCGCTGCTGCTGACGACCAGCCTCTTCGCCTTTTTCAGCCTGCGCTACATGCCGCTGCCGGAGTTCACCGCCATCGTGTTGATCGCGCCGCTGGTGATCACGCTGCTGGCCGCCACGACGCTGAAAGAGCACGTGTCGCCGCTGCGCTGGACGCTGGTGTGCGGCGGCTTCATCGGCACGCTGGTCATCCTGCGGCCGGGCGGCGGCAGCTTCAGCTGGGCGATCTTTTTGCCGATCGGCCTGGTGCTGACCAATGCCTGGTTCCAGGTGCTGACCAGCAAGCTGGCGCAGACCGAAAATCCGCTGACGATGCATTTCTATACCGGCTGGGTCGGTACGCTGCTGGCGTCGTGCGCCCTGCCCTTCGTCTGGACCGCGCTGCCCTCGTGGCACTGGTGGGCGCTGCTGTGCCTGATGGGGTTCATGGGCACGGTCGGTCATTTTTTGCTGATCCTCGCGTACCAGCGCGCGGCCGCGTCAACGCTCACGCCTTACCTCTACGCGCAAATCGCCTTCGCGATGTTCGGCGGCTGGCTGATGTTCTCGCACGTGCCCGACACCGCATCGCTGGTCGGCATGGGCCTGATCGCCGTGTGCGGCGCGGCCGGCGCCTGGCTGACCGTCAAGGAGCGGCGGCTTCCCATCGAACCCGCCGAGTCTTGAACACCGACTTTTTCGCTGAAACCTGATCGATTGCCATGGCCCAGTTCTTTGAAGTCCACCCCGAAAACCCGCAGCAGCGCTTGCTGAAGCAGGCGGTCGCATTGCTCGCCCGCGGCGAGATCGTCGCCGTGCCGACCGACTCCAGTTATGCGCTGGCCTGCCACCTGGACGACAAGGACGCGGTCGACCAGCTGCGCCGCATCCGGCAGGTCGACGAGAAGCACCACCTCACGCTTCTGTGCCGCGACCTCCGCGAGGTGTCGCACTACGCCCGTGTCGACAACAAGCAATACCGGTTGCTGAAGGCGGCGACGCCGGGGCCGTACACGTTTCTGCTCGAAGCGACGAAGGAAGTGCCGCGGCGCGTGAGCCATCCGCAGCGCAAGACGATCGGCCTGCGTGTGCCCGATCACAAGGTGCTGTGCGAGCTGCTGACGCTGCACGGCGCACCGCTGCTCGCGACCACGCTGATCCCGCCCGGCGAGACCGAGGCGCTGAACGATGCGCAGACGATCCGCGAGCGCTTCGAGAAGCAGCTCGGCGCCGTCATCGACGCCGGCGCCTGCCCGTCCGAGCCCACCACGGTGGTCGACCTCACGCCGATGGGCACGGGCGATGATCCGGTCGTCATCCGCATGGGCCGCGGCTCGCTCGCGCTGCTGGGGTTGTGACGTGATTGCAAAGAGATTCATCACTTTCGTCTGAGACAATCGAGCCGGTGGACATTCCCAACCTGATTCAAACCATCCTCATCTACGCGTTGCCCGTGCTCTTCGCGATCACGGTGCACGAAGCGGCCCACGGCTACGTGGCCCGCCACTTCGGCGACAACACGGCCTACGTGCTCGGCCGCGTGACCCTCAATCCGTTCAAGCACATCGACCCGATCGGCACGATCCTGATGCCGCTGATGCTGTACTTCGCGACCTCCGGCACGTTCTTGTTCGGCTACGCCAAGCCGGTGCCGGTCAATTTCGGCCATCTGCGCAACCCGAAGCGCGACATGATCTGGGTCGCGCTCGCCGGGCCGGGGTCGAACTTCATTCAGGCGATCCTGTGGGCGCTGGTGTTCGTCGGGCTCATCGCTGCCGGCGTCAACGAGCCTTTTTTCATCAAGATGGCACAGGGCGGCGTGCTGGTGAACCTGGTGATGTGCGCTTTCAATCTGTTCCCGCTGCCGCCGCTCGATGGCGGCCGCGTGCTCGCGGGTTTGCTGCCGCGCGGCCGCGCCCAGATGTTTTTGGCGCGCATCGAACCCTTCGGGTTTTTCATCGTGATGGCGCTGGTGCTGGCCGGTATCGTCAGCAAATACTGGCTCAGTCCGCTGATGGCGATCGGCTACCGCGCTATCGACCTGTTGATTTCGCCGCTGACGGCGTTGCTGCAGTAAGGCTGCGCTCTACATTCATGGCTTCACCCATAGCAACCCGCTTTTTGACCGGCATCACCACGTCCGGCACGCCGCACCTGGGCAACTACGTCGGCTCGATTCGCCACTCGGTGCGGCACAGCCTGGCGCCGGGCGTCGAAAGTTTCTTTTTTCTGGCGGACTATCACGCGCTCATCAAGGTCGACGAGCCTGCCCGCATCCCGCAGTCGACGCTCGAGATCGCGGCGAGCTGGCTGGCCTGCGGGCTCGATCCCGAGCGCGTCACTTTCTACCGGCAGTCCGACATTCCGGAGATCCCGGAGCTGACCTGGTTTTTGACCTGCGTCACCGGCAAGGGCGTGCTCAACCGTGCGCATGCGTACAAATCGCAGCTCGACAAGAACATTGCCAGGGGCGAAGACCCCGACACAGACGTCACCGCCGGGCTCTTCATGTACCCGGTGCTGATGGGTGCCGACATCCTGATGTTCAACGCGCACAAGGTGCCGGTCGGCCGCGATCAGGTCCAACACATCGAAATGGCGCGCGACATGGGTCAGCGCTTCAACCACTTGTACGGCGCTCATTTCACCTTGCCCGAGGCCGAGATCGACGATGCCGTGGCGACGCTGCCCGGCCTCGACGGCCGCAAGATGAGCAAGAGCTACGACAACACCATTCCGCTCTTTGCGCCGCGCGCGCAGATGCAAAAGCTCATCGCGGGCATCGTGACCGATTCGCGTGCGCCGGGCGAGGCCAAAGACACCGAGGGCTCGGCCCTGTTCCAGATTTTTCAGGCGTTCGCGACGGCCGACGAGACGGCCGCGCTGCGCAAGGCTTATGCCGAAGGCATCGGCTGGGGTGACGCCAAGCAACTGGTTTTTGAGCGCATCGACCGCGAACTGGCGCCGATGCGCGAGCGCTACGAAGCCCTGCTGAACGACCCGGCGCAGATCGAGCGCATCCTGCTGGCCGGCGCCGAAAAAGCGCGGCAGCTTTCGCGCCCTTTCATGACCCGTCTGCGCCACGCGGTCGGGCTGCGCGATCTTTCCAGCCTGGGCGGCCAGGGTGCCGCCGCCAGCAAGAAGACAGGCAAAGGCGCGAAAGCAGGCAAGCCGACATTCAAGCAATACCGGGAACGCGACGGGCTCTTCTATTTCAAGCTGCTCGACGCGCACAACGGCACGCTGCTGCAAAGCCGTGGCTTTCAGTCGCCGCAAGACGCGGGGCGCGCCATCGGCGCACTGCAGCATCGGCCGAATGAAGCACTCGCGACGCTCGCAGAACAGCTGGAACCGGTCGACAATGATGCAATGCGTGCCGTGATGGCCGCGTTGGAGGAACTCGCCGGCCAGGCGAGCTGAAGTCAAGGGAAGATTCGCGCGCCGAGCAACAGTCCCATATAAGTTGCGCGCAAACGAAAGCAAAACATGAGCATTTACGTCATCGACGATCACCCCCTGATGCGCGACGCCATCGTCATGGTGCTGCGGCGCCTGCGGCCTGCCGAAAACATCGTGGAACTCGAGCGGCTCGACAAGCTCGCCAGCGCGGTCAAGCAGCACGGTACGCCGGCACTGTTTTGCCTCGACCTCAAATTGCCCGACACCACCGGTTGCTCCGGCGTGATCGCGGTCAAGCAGACCTATCCGGACGTGCCGATCGCCGTGTACTCGGCCTCACCCGCGGCCGACATGGAAGAAGCCTGCATCGAAGCCGGCGCCGACCAGTACATCGAAAAATCAGCGAGCTCCGCCGAATTGACGGCCGCCCTGCGCGGTCTGTTGATGGCCGACTCGGACGTCGAGGAGCCGGCCGCCGCCAACAACAGCAAGTTGTCGAAGCGCCAGACCCAGCTCATCGCCATGCTCGACAAGGGCATGAGCAACCGCGACATCGCGGCCGAACTCGAAATCAGCGAGCACACGGTCAAGGTGCATCTGTGGCGCCTGTTCCGCCGTCTTGGCGTGAAGAGCCGCACGCAAGCGCTGCACTACGCTCGCACCAACGGCCTTCTTTCCGGCTGAGCTTCCGGCGGAGGTTTTCGTTCAGCCGACGGCTGAGCTGACCCGCGACTGGGCCTGCGTTTCGTCGGCGTCGTGCAAGGCGACGCGGAACACGCTGCCGCGCCCGAGCTGCGACCGCACGCTGACCGGGTGGCCGAGCGCGTGCGACAGGCGGGCCACGATGGCCAGGCCGAGACCGAAGCCATCGGACGTGCCGGCATGGTCGGCCACCTTGTAGAACTCGAGGAACACGTCGCGCAAATGCTCGCGCGCGATGCCGATGCCGGTGTCCCACACCTCCACCCGCAAGCCGTCGCGCGTTTGCCGCGACGCCAGCAGCACGCCGCCCTCGACGGTGTATTTGATGGCGTTGGCGATCAAATTGCCGATCATCCGGCGCACGCGAATGGGATCGGTCAGCACCGTGCCCTTGGCGACATGCACGTGGAATTTCAGGCCCTTGGCCTCGGCCACGGGGCGGTATTGCAACTCCAGATCGCGCAGCAGCTGGCCGACGTCGACCCGCTCGATGTGCAGCCGAACCTGGCCGGAGTCGATGCGCGCCAGGTCGAACAGCGAGTCGAACAGGGCGTTGACCGCATGCGTGGCGCGCACGATTTTCGGAGCGATCTCCTGCACCAGCTCGGGCTCGTTGCGCAGCCAGTCGGCGTAGAGCGACAGCGCCAGCACCGGCTGCCGCATGTCGTGCGCCGCGCTTGCCAGAAAGCGGTTTTTCATCGCCACGGCCGACACGGCGGCCTGCCGCTGCTGGGTCAGCGAGGCGATCAGGATGTGGTTGTGAAAGAGCAGCTCGAAGCTGTTGCGGGCCGTCTCGTGGATGCGCCGGCCGGCGCGCAGCAGCAGCCACCAATGGAGCATCGGCAGCAGCAGAAAGCCGTAGTTGAAATGCGGCTTCTCGAAATTCATCTCGACGACGCGGAACACCACGGCGGCGAGCATCGTGATGAAGAGCGTGTTGACGTAGCGCTTGAGAAGCGGCGGGTGCAGGGCCAGGCCGTTGAGCGGAAAGGTCGCCACACCGGCGACGATCAGCCAGCTCATGAACTGGTTGATGAGCGGCGTGCGCTCGAAAAAGATCAGGATCGACAAGCCCCAGGCAAACGCGCTGGCGGCCCAGAGAAAATAATACTTCTCGACGAAACGCTGTTGGCCGTCGGAGTCGCGATCGGCATAGCGACGGATGTAGACCCGTTCGCCCCAGACGCGACAGCATGTGGCCGAGATGCCGATGGCCAGCCAGGCCATCAGTTGCCAGAGCGGCACGTAGCCCCAGCTCAGCCCGATCATCGCGGGAAGCAATGCGGCCGCCAGGAAGTGCGAGCCGCGCGAGGCCCGCATCAGGCTGCGGATCAGCTCACCGCGAACCCACGGCTCGGCTTCGTCGGCCGATGCCGGTGCCGGCGTGAGGCTGGCGAAGGAGGAATTCCCCAGGCCGGCGAAGGAAGAATTGCCCTTCATGTTTCGGAACGGGGCGCCACTGCAAGGTCAACAAAAAAGCCCCTTCGATAAAGGGGCCCCTGGAAGAAAGGGAAGCAGTCACGAATCAAGCTGAACCCCGCATGCCTTGTAGGTTTGCCCCGACCTCTGTGCCTCGCGACTTGCCTGCCGCTGGCGGTCGAGGGGTGTGTGCCATTGTCACCGAAGTTTTTACGTTGTCGTCGCAGCGGCGCAACTGTTAAACAACGAACAGACGCAAAAAAGCCCCGGCTGGCGGGGCTTTAGCAAATCCATTTCTGGAGGAGAGGGAGGGATTCGAACCCTCGGTACGTTTCCGTACGCCTGATTTCGAGTCAGGTACATTCGACCACTCTGCCACCTCTCCGGTCGCTGTCGAGCCTCAGATTCTAGCAGAGGCTCGGAGCGTTTCGAGTCCGCCGAGGTACGGACGCAACGCTCGCGGCACAGTGATCGAGCCGTCGGCGTTCTGATGGTTTTCAAGCACTGCGACCAGCGTGCGGCCGACCGCCAGACCCGACCCGTTGAGCGTGTGCACCAGCTCATTCTTGCCTTGCGCGTTCTTGAACCGCGCCTGCAGCCGGCGCGCCTGAAATGCTTCGCAGTTCGACACCGAACTGATTTCGCGGTACGTGTCCTGCCCCGGCAGCCAGACCTCCAGGTCGTAAGTCTTGCTGGAACCGAAGCCCATGTCACCCGTGCACAACAGCACCACACGGTACGGCAACTCCAGCGCCTGCAGCACCGCCTCGGCATGGCCGGTCATGGCTTCGAGCGCCTCGTAGCTGTGGTCTGGATGCGTGATCTGCACCATCTCGACCTTGTCGAATTGATGCTGGCGGATCATGCCGCGCGTATCGCGCCCGGCGCTGCCGGCTTCCGAGCGAAAACACGGCGAGTGCGCCGTCAGCTTGATCGGCAGCGTCGATTCGGCCACCACCTCGTCGCGTACGAAATTGGTCAGCGGCACTTCGCTGGTCGGGATCAGATAGAGCGCCGAATGGTCGGGCGCGGGCTCGCCGTCCTGCCCGCCCTTCTTGGCGGCGAACAGGTCGCCTTCGAACTTGGGCAACTGCCCGGTGCCGCTGAGCGACGCCGCGTTCACGATGTAGGGCACGTAGCACTCGGTGTAGCCGTGCTGCTCGGTCTGCAGGTCGAGCATGAACTGCGCGAGCGCCCGGTGCAGCCGCGCGATCGGGCCTTTCATGACGCTGAAGCGCGAGCCCGAGAGCTTGGCGCCCATCTCGAAATCGAGGCCCAGCGGCTCGCCGAGATCGACGTGGTCTTTGGCTTCGAAAGCGAGCGGTGCGGCTGCAGCGCCTGCCCCGCCCTGCGGTGCCCAGCGCCGCACTTCGACGTTGCCGTGCTCGTCTGCACCGACCGGCACGCTGGCATGCGGCAGGTTGGGCACGGCCAGCAACAGCGCCTGCAACTCCGGCTGGATCGCTTCGAGGCGGCCGCCCTGCGCCTCTTGTTCCGCCTTGAGCGCATTGACCTCGGTCATCAACGCATCGACTGATTCGCCCCTGGCTTTCAGTGGACCGATCTGCTTGTTGAGCGCATTGCGACGCGCCTGCAACTCTTCGGTGCGAATCTGGAGAATCTTGCGTTCGGCCTCGAGCGCCGTGAAGGCGTGGACGTCGAGAAAGGTTTGATTGGCTTTGCGGGTTTCGAGTCGGGCAACGACCGAAGGGAGGTCCTTGCGGAGCAGGGTGATGTCGAGCATCCGCAGATTTTAGGTGGCGCCGTTCCGGCGAATCTCAGCCGACCTCAGGCCAGTGTGGCCGGATCGACATTGGCGCCGCAAACGATCAGACAGACGCGCTCACCGTCGCGCACCCGGTAGGCGCCGGTTTGCAGCGCGGCCAGCGGCAACGCCGCGGCCGGCTCGACTGCCAGCTTCATCTCTTTCCACAGCCAGCGCTGCGCCGCGCGAATCGCGTCGTCCGGAAGCAGCAGCGCGTCGCGCACCTGGCGCTGCGTGATGTCCCAGGAGATGGCGCCGACGCGCCGCGCGCCGAGCGAATCGGCCGCGATACCGCCCACTTCTACATCGACCGGCGCACCGGCTTCGCGGGCGCGAAACAGCGTCGGCGCGCGTTCGGGTTCGAGCGCGACCACGCGGCTGCGCTGCTCGAACCAGGCCGCCAGGCCGCCGATCAATCCGCCGCCGCCCACGCTCACCAGAACCGAATCGGGCAAGCCGCCTTGCTGCTCGATTTCGCGGCCCAGCGTGCCGGCGCCGGCCACCACTTCGGGCTGGTCGTAGGCGTGCGTCAACAGCGCGCCGGTTTCTTTCTGGCGCGTCAGGCAAGCGGCCAGCGCATCGGAATAGACCTCGCCGACCACCACCACCTCGGCGCCCAGATCGCGCAGCCGGGCGCGCTTGGCTTCAGGCGACACGCCGGGCAAAAAGACCTCGCAGTGCACGCCCAGTGCACGCGCCGCCGCCGCCGTCGCGATGCCGGCGTTGCCGCCCGACGCGACCACCACGCCGCTGGCCGGAATGTCGTTGGCCAGCAGCCGGTTCATCATGCCGCGCGCCTTGAAGCTGCCACTCACCTGCAGGTGTTCGAGCTTCAGCCAGACCTCGGCGCCCGGCGCAGCCAGGCCGAAGGCCGATGCAGGCAATTTCCAGAGCGGCGTTTCCAGCAGGAAATGGGCGGCGCGGGCGTGCAGCCGTTGCGCTGCGGCTTCGATTTCGCGGCGCCAGTCGGTCGTTTTTTCAGTGCTCACGAGATGTGTCCCGGCAAAGGTCGGTCGTCCAGCCGCAGGCCCTTCGGCAGCGGAAATTTCAGGGTCTCGACGATGCCGTCCATCTTGCGCACCGACACGGCCCCGAGCGCCTTCACGCGATCGATCACCTCCGTCACCAGAATCTCCGGCGCCGAGGCACCCGCGGTGATGCCGATGCGGCTCTTGCCTTCGAACCACGCGGGTTGCAGTTCGTCCGCCGAATCGACCATGTAGCTCTCGGTGCCCAGCCGCTGCGCCAGTTCGCGCA
>JAQGMP010000223.1 GCA_028292285.1 Variovorax sp.
AGCTCAGCCGCCGATGGATGAAGGCCAGCAGCAGCGAGCCGACCGCGCCCATCGCACCGGCTTCGGTAGGCGTGCAGATTGCGGTGTCGATGCCCGGGATGCCGCCCATGCTGCCGAGCACGGCGAAGATCAACACGCCCGCCGGCAGGATGCCACGCAGGCATTTCATCCAGAGCGCGAAGCCCGACAGCGTACGCGCTTCCTTCGGAATGCCGGGCACGTGATGTGGACGCACACGGCTCAGAACGAAGGTGTAACCCGCAAAGATGATCACTTGCAGGATCGACGGGCCCCACGCACCCTTGTACATGTCGCCCACCGAGCGGCCCAGCTGGTCGGCCAGCACCACCAGGCACAGCGACGGCGGCACCAGCTGCGTGATGGTGCCTGAGGCTGCGAGCACGCCCGTGGCGTAGCGCAGGTTGTACCCGTAGCGCATCATCACCGGCAGCGAGATCATCGCCATCGCGATCACCTGGCCGGCCACCGTGCCGGTGATGGCGCCGAGGATGAAGCCGACGATGATGACCGAGTAGCCCAAGCCGCCCTTGATGGGGCCGAACAGCTGGCCCATCGAATCGAGCATGTCCTCGGCCAGCCCGCACTTCTCCAGCACCGCGCCCATGAGCGTGAAGAACGGAATCGCCAGCAGTGTTTCGTTGCCCAGGATGCCGAACACGTTGAGCGGCAGGTTCGACATGAAGCTGGCCGGGAACCAGCCCATCTCGATGGCGATGAAGCCGCTGAAAAGGCCGAGGGCTGACAGCGAGAACGCGACCGGAAACCCGATCAGCATGATGACGATGAGCCCGCCGAACATCATCGGCGCAAAGGTTTGCATCTGCATCACTGCACCGGCTTTTCGTAGTGCGTGTCCATCTGGATGCGGCCCTGCAGATAGGCCACGCGCTTGATGATTTCAGCGACGCCCTGCAAGAACATCGTGCCGAAGCCGAGCGGCATCAACAGCGCGGCCGGCCAGCGGATCAGGCCGCCGATGTTCCCGGACATCTCACCCGTCTGGTACATGTTCCAGAAGAACGGCGCCGTCAGGTACGTGAAGAGCCCCATCACCGGCAGCAGGAAAAACGTGAGGCCGAAGATGTCGACATACACCGGCCCGTTGCCCTTGAGCTTGCCGTAGAGGATGTCGACGCGCACGTGTTCGTTGAAGCGCAGCACCACCGGCGCGCCGAGCATCACGCACGCCGCGAACAGGTACCACTGGATCTCGAGCCACGAGTTCTTGCTGAAGTCGAAGCCATAGCGGATGAGCGCATTGCCGGCTGAAATGAGCGAGGCGAAGAGCACCGCGTAGCCGGCGAGCTTGCCGAATTTTTCGCTGATCCAGTCCATGACTGTCGCGAATTTCAAAAGTGCGGACAAAGGTTGTCTCCGACGGATCTCAAGGGGAGGAAGCCCTCTTCGGGGCCCTGCAAAAGCGCGCCATGTTACAGCCCGCATCCGCGTGCGCGCGGTGTTCTGCAGGCGGGTTTACCCCTGAACAGCGCCCGCCGAAGCCGACGGGTTGCCATAATCGCGCATGCCTTCGAGCTCCCCGTCATCGACGCCATTCAGCACGCACCCGCTGCCCCATTCCATCGACTCGCCCGACATGCGGCGCGCCGGCCGGGAGCTGCTTTCGCTGGCGCTGATCGATGCCCGCAATCACACGCTGCACCTGCTCTCGTTGTGCGAGAACGTCTGGGGTTCGGTCGAGCTCCCGGCGGCTGCCGCGTATGCCGAGGGCGAAGAGGGCGTGGCATCGCCGGTCTGGATGGCCGGCCATGTCGGCTGGTTTTCCGAATGGTGGATCGCCCGCAACACGCAGCGGGCCTTCGGCGTCGAGTGCCCGGCGCGTCCTACCCGGCTGGCCGCCATCGACCCCAACGCCGACGACTGGTGGAACCCGACGCAGCGCGCGCCCGACACGCGCTGGCTGCCCGACCTGCCCGACCTCAACCAGACCAAGGCCTATCTGCTCGAAACGCTGGAGAGCACGCTCGAGCTGCTCGAGCACGCGGCCGAAACCGATGCCGGCCTGTACTTCTATCGGCTCGCGTTGTTCTACGAAGACCTGTGCGGCGAACAACTGGTCGTGACGGCGCAGGCGCTCGGCCTGCCGCTCGGCATCGAGCAGACGCCGACGGCGGTCACGCGCGAGCCTTTGCTGGTGCCGGCGACGACATGGGAACTGGGCTTGCCCGATGCCGGCTTTGCCTTTGCGCAGGAACTCGGCGGCGATCGGGTCGACGTGCCCGAGTTCGAGATCGACGCGCAGCCGGTCACCTGGAGCCAGTTCATCGAGTTCGTCGACGACGGCGGCTACGACGCGAGCGTGCTGTGGCACCCCGAAGGCTGGCGCTGGCTCAACGCGCAGGTCGAAGGCCGTCGCGCGCCGCGCTATGTCGAGCAGATCGGCGGTGCGCGGCACGGCAGTGGCGGCTCGGTGCTGCAGCGCCGCTTCGGCACGACGGTGCGCGCGGCGGGTCAGCAGAGCGCGGTGCATTTGAGCTGGTGGGAAGCCGATGCCTGGGCGCGCTGGGCCGGCCGCCGCGTCGCGACCGAAGTCGAGTGGGAGATCGCGGCGCACACCGCATCGCGCCGCGGCTTCAGGTGGTCCGACGTGCAGGAATGGACGGCCGGTACGCTGCAGCCGTGGTCGGGTTTCAAAGCCGATCCGTGGAGCGCCGGCAGCGCCTTCGACCCGGTGCCGGCCTTCGGCCAGGCCCGTGTGCTGCGCGGTGCGTCGTTCGCGACGCGCGCCCGGTTGCGCTCGGACAAGCGGCGCGACTTTGCCGCTCCGGGCCGCGATGACGGCTTTTTCGGGTTCAGGACCTGCGCGGTCTGAGCGCAGCAACCTGGCAAACGGCGACCGCGGCAGGCGACTGGCAATAGGCGATAGACCGGGCGGCGAATGGCGCCGCGCGTTGCGAGCCGGCAAGATGTCGCCCATGTTTTCATTCCCCTTCCATTCGTCCTGCGCCGGTCGTCGCCTGCTTGTTTCTTTGTGCCTCTGCGTGGCCTTCGTTTTGTCGGCGTGCGGCAGCAAGGAGCCGGACCAACGCGCCGCCTTCATCCAGTTTCTGCAAACCCGCATCGTCGACAAGCCCGGCGTGCGCGTGCCGCGGCCGAGCGACGAAGAGAAGAAGTCGTTCGGCCCCTACGCGGCCGACTACGGCGTCATCTCCGAATTCAACGACACGCTGAGCAACAGCGTCAGCAAGCCGATGGGCGAGTTGATGAACAAGGGCGCGTTCAGGTCGGTGGGCGATGTGGTGGCCCGCCGCGACGACATCCAGGTGGTGAAAGGCGGCCTCGGCACCTTGCGCGCTGCGCTCGACAAACAACTCGCCCGCGCCGACGCGGCCCACGCCGCAATGAAGCAGCCCGACGATCTGAAGGCCGTCTACGACAAGGCCTACGGCAAGACGGTGACGCTGCCCGCAGCCGCCTTCATGGAGGTGTTCCCGGCAGTCGACGGCACGCTCGACCAGACTCTGCGGGTCGCCGACTATCTGCAGAACAACAGGGACAAGGTGCAGTTCAGCGGCGGCACCGTGTTGACCATCGACAGCACGACGCAAAGCGAACTCAACAAGATGCTGGAAGACCTGCAAAGCCGCGCTCAGGCACTGTCGACTGCGCAGCGCAAATTGCAGGTGCTGACTTACGGGTCTTGAGCGCCGGTCGGCGGCCCGTCCGCGGCGCGTTGTAGCACATCAGTGCTACAGTCGAGCGGCATCAATGAAAGGCGAAGCCATGTCGACCACCACCATTCGAATCGAGGACGACCTGAAAGAGCGCGTGGCGGCCATCGCCGAGCGGGAAGGCAAGTCGGCCCACGCCTTCATCGTCGAAGCGATCGCCCGGACTGTCGAGCAGTTGGAGGCAGAAGAAGAGCTTCACAGCATTGCCGACAAGCGCTGGGCCAAAGTCATGGCGACCGGAAAAACGATTGCCTGGACCGACGCGAAAGCCTATTTGGCGGCCCGTGCAGGTGGGGCGAAGCCGGTCAAGCCCAAGGCGCGCAAGCTCGGCGCGGACGCTGCGGGATGAGCAGCGCCGGATGACGCGAATAGAGCTGGCGCCGGAAGTCCTCGATGACTTCGACCGTTTCATCGATCACCTGGCGCAGTTCGAACGGACGGACATCCAAAGCCGCACCGCCGAAATCATCGAGGCGCTGGATATTCTGGGCCGGAGCCCTTTGATAGGGCGACCGGTCAAAGCCGGCAAACGCGAACTGATCATCGGGCGCGCATCGCGTGGCTATGTGGCGCTCTACCGGTACGTCGACGCCATCGACACGGTGTTCGTCCTGGCGCTTCGAAGCCAGCGCGAATCGCGGTTCAAGCGCAAGGGTCACTGAGGCGGCCGCGCTTCGGCCCGCCTTCGTGCCGACGCTAAGGCGATTCCGCCCCGAACGGCGGCGCCACATCCTCCAGCGGCTTGCGTTCCGCGTCCACGCCCATCCGCAGCGCCAGCAGCCCCGCCACGATGACCAGCGCGGCGCCGATGCAATAGCCGACCATCACCGCGCCGCGACTGCCGGTTTCGATCAGCAGGCCGAACAGCACCGGCGCAGCGAAACCACCGGCGCCGGTGCCCACCGCATAGAAGATCGAAATCGCCAGCGCGCGCATCTCCAGCGGAAACACCTCGCTGACCGTGAGGTAAGCCGAGCTCGCTGCCGCCGAGGCAAGAAAGAACACGGCCGACCAGCACAACGCCTGCGTCAATGCGTCGAGCCACCCCAGCATGAACGCGCCGCCCGTCAACGCCAGGCCGATGCCCGACAGCACATAAGTGAACGCGATCATGCGGCGCCGCCCGATGCGGTCGAACAGCGGGCCGAGCAGCAATGGGCCGAGCACATTGCCCAGCGCGAACGGAAAGATGTAGAGCGCGACGCGGCCTTCGGGCACACCATGGAATCGCGTGAGCACCAGCGCGTAGGTGAAGAAGATCGCGTTGTAGAAGAAGGCCTGCGAAATCATCAGCGCCATCGCGACCACGCTGCGGCGCCG
>JAQGMP010000234.1 GCA_028292285.1 Variovorax sp.
GACGATGCGCTGTCGTACCTGCCGACGCTGATCGCGGTGCGCGCGAAAGAGCTCGCGGTGTCGGGCCGCACGCTGCACGACGTGGTGCTGGGCGGCACGCGGGACGGCACGCTGTGGCGCGCCAACATCGACGCCACCGAACTCAGCGGCTATGCCGAATACCGGCACACGCAGGCCGGCCGGCTGCATGCGCGCCTGGCACGTTTGAAGATCGCGCCAAGCGAGGCGCACGAAGTCGAATCGCTGCTCGACGAACAGCCCGACACCTTGCCCGCGCTCGATGTCGTGGTCGACGATTTCGAGTTGCTCGGCAAGCGCCTCGGCCGCGCGGAGATCGACGCCGTCAATCTGGGCGGTGCTGGCCGCGAGTGGAAGCTCAACAAGCTCAGCCTGACGACGCCCGAAGCGACCTTTACCGCGCAGGGTTCGTGGGCCGCAGTGCCGGGTTCGGCGCCGCGCGGGCGCAGCGAGCCGCGCCGCACGTCCATGACCTTCAAGCTCGACATCGCCGATGCCGGCGCGCTCTTGAACCGCTTCGGCATGAAAGACGTGCTGCGACGCGGCAAGGGCCGCCTCGGTGGCGATGTCGACTGGCGCGGCTCGCCGTTCTCGCTCGACTATCCGAGCCTCAACGGACAGCTGCAGGTCGATGTCGAATCGGGCCAGTTCCTGAAGGCCGACCCCGGGCTGGCCAAGCTGCTCGGCGTGCTCAACCTGCAAGCCTTGCCGCGCCGGCTCACGCTCGACTTCCGCGATGTGTTCAGCCAGGGCTTCGCCTTCGATTTCGTCCGCGGCGACGCCCGCATCGTCGACGGCACCGCCATTACCAACAACCTGCAGATGAAGGGCGTCAACGCCGCGGCGCTGATGGACGGCTCGGCCGACATCGCGCACGAGACGCAAAATCTGCGCGTGGTGGTGGTGCCTGAAATCACCGCCGGCACCGCCGCGCTGGTGGCTACCGCCATCAACCCGGCCATCGGCCTGGGCACCTTCCTGGCGCAGTGGATTTTGAGCAAGCCGCTGTCGGCGGCCGCCACGCAGGAGTTCCAGATCGAAGGTTCGTGGGCCGATCCGAAAATCACCAAGGTGGCGCGTCGGACGCCGTTGCCTACGGCCAATGGCGACAACAGCAAAACGGAGGTCACGCAATGAAAGTCGCTGCCATCCAGATGGTTTCCGCCGTCTCGCGCGAGGTCAATCTGGCCCGCGCCCATGCCTTGCTGCTCGAGGCCGCGGCCGCCGGTGCAGAACTCGCCGTGCTGCCCGAGTACTTCTGCGTGATGGGCCGGCGCGAAACCGACAAGCTGGCGTTGCGCGAAACGCCCGGCACCGGCGTCGTGCAAGACTTTCTGGCGACTGCCGCACGCGAGCTCGGCCTGTGGATCGTCGGCGGCACGCTGCCGCTCGAAGCCGGCGACGATGCGCACGTCTTCAACACGTCGATGGTCTGGTCGCCGTCCGGCGAGTGCGTGGCGCGCTACGACAAGATCCACCTCTTCGCTTTCGACAACGGCCGCGAGCGCTATGACGAGCACCGCGTCATCACGCCGGGCACGCAGCCCGTCACCTTCGATTTGCCGTCGCGCGACGGCCATCGCTGGCGCATCGGCATGAGTGTTTGCTACGACCTGCGCTTTCCCGAGCTGTACCGCGCCCTGACACGCGGCGGCGCCGAGTTGCTGCTGGTGCCCAGTGCGTTCACCCGCACGACCGGCAGCGCGCACTGGGAAGTGCTGCTGCGCGCCCGCGCCATCGAAAACCTGGCCTGGGTCGTGGCGCCGGCGCAGGGCGGCGAGCACGAGAACGGCCGGCAGACGTGGGGCCAGACGATGGTGGTCGACCCATGGGGCGCGGTGGTGGCGCAGCAGGCCACCGGCGAAGGCGTGGTGCTGTTCGACATGGACGCACAGCAGATCGCCGTGGCCCGCACCCAGCTGCCTGCGCTGTCGCACAGCGTCTTGCACAACCTGGCATGAGCCTCTCATGATCGCGCGGTGAGCGTGCCGGGCTTCGAGCGCAACGCCTGGCAGCGGTGGTTTCTGTGGCTGCTGCTGGCGGGGCTGGTGCTGGCCCTGCTCGGCACCGTGGTCTGGCTGGCGGGCCGCCATGAAGTCGAGCAGGTGCAGGCCGCGCTCGATCGCGACACCAGCGATGCGGTTGCCGATTTGCGCTCGAGCTTGCAGCGCAACACCCAGAGCCTGCGCGCGCTGCGGCTCCAGGCACAGGACAACGGTCAACGCGACGGGCAAGGCGCCCCGGGCGCCGCGGCCTGGCCGCCCGAGGCGGCAGCGTTGCTGCGCGAGCACCGCGAAATGGTGCGGCTCGAGCGGCGCGATGCAGCGCTGCTGCCGTTCGCCGTGCTCGAAACGCCGTACCGCACGCGCATGTTCGACAAGGCCACGCGCGGCAGCGAGCACAACGACGTGGCCCTGGCCTGCACGGCCGCCCGCAAGCTCGCAGCGCCCGCTTATTCGCCGAGCCATTACGTGCCGTTGCTCGAAGGCGGCGGCATCGAACTGATGGAACTCTGCATACCGGTCGAGGGCGGCTACCTCGTCGCGACGTACGGCTTGCGGGACATGCTGACCGAGCTGCTCGGCCCGACGCTCGCGCGCGGCCAGGAGGTCGCCTTTGCCGAGCCCGATGGCACGCGGCTGGCGATCATCGGCGTACGCCGCCGCGCCGGCACGCGCATCTTCACCTCGCAGCAGCTGGTCGATCTGCCGGGCGTCACGCTGATGCTGCGCGTCGACGGCTGGCGCGCGGCACCCGACCTCTTTCCCAACCTGTTGACCGCGCTGGTCACCGGGATCTCGATCGCGCTGGTGTCTGTCTTGGTCCTGCTGGCGCGCGACACGCGGCGCCGCCTCAAGGCCGAGCGCGAGCTGGCCGAAACACTGGCGTTCCGCAAGGCCATGGAAGACTCGGTGATCACCGGATTGCGGGCGCGCGATCTGCGCGGCCGACTGACCTACGTGAACCCCGCGTTCTGCGAAATGGTCGGCTTCAGCGCAGAGGAGTTGATGGCCGGCCATGCCGATGCGGCCGGCCCGCGCGACGGGTCCGGCGCAACAACTGGCGTCCCCGGCGCAATCGGCGCGCCGGGTGCGCCTTATTGGCCGACCGAACTCGCGCACGAGTATCGGCAGCGGCAGGCGCATCGCCTGGCCGGCGGCATGCCGCCGCGCGAGGGCTTCGAATCGGTCTTCATGCGCAAGGACGGTTCGCGTTTTCCGGTGCTGATCTTCGAGGCGCCGCTGCTCGACGCACAGCGCGTGCAGACCGGCTGGATGAGCGCCTTCATCGATGTCAGCGAGCAGCGCCGCATCGAAGAACTGTCGCGCGCCAGCCAGGAGCGGCTGCAGGCCAGCGCCCGGCTCGCCACCGTCGGCGAGATGGCCTCACTGCTGAGCCACGAACTCACGCAGCCGCTCGCGGCCATCGCCAGCTATGCAAGCGGCTCGCTTAACCTGCTCGAAGGCGGTGCCGATCAAGGTGGTGGCGACAAGGGCGTGGTGATCGACACCAACGTCGAGGTCGCGATGGCGGTGCGCCGCATCGCCGAGCAGGCCGACCGCGCCGGCCAGGTGATTCGCAGCGTGCACGACTTCGTGCGGCGGCGCGACCGCACGCGCGAGCCCGTGGCGCCGCGCGCGCTCATCGATGCGGTGCTGCCGCTGGTGCAGTTGCAGGCGCGCAAGCTGGCGGTGCGCATCGACATGGCGCTCGAAGATCCGTTGCCGGCCGTGCTGTGCGACCGCACGCTGGTCGAGCAGGTGCTGCTCAACCTGGCGCGCAACGGGATGCAGGCGATGGACATGCCCGAGTGTGTCGAGCGCGTGCTGCAGCTGCGGGTGCTGCTGATCGGCGGCAACAGCATCGGCAACGCACGCGCGGCAGAAGGCCGCCGATGGGTCGAGTTTTCGGTGGCCGATGTCGGCAGCGGCATCAGCAAGGATGTCGAAGAAAAGCTCTTCACGCCCTTCTTCACCACGCGCGCCGACGGCATGGGGCTGGGGCTGAGCCTGTGCCGCACAGTCGTCGAGCAGCATGGCGGCGCGCTGGTCTATGCGCCGCACCGGCCGCGCGGCACGGTCTTTCGCTTTACCTTGCCCGCTGCCTGAAAGAACATACGCCCGTGCAACCGCTGATCGATGCCCTCATCTTTATCGTCGACGACGATGCCAGCGTGCGCGAGGCGCTGGCCTGGCTGCTGCGCTCGCGCCGGCTCGAGAGCGAACACTTCGCCACGGCCGAGGCCTTCGAAGAGCGGCTGCTCGCGCTGCCGGTGACCGAGCGGCCGCACTGCCTGTTGCTCGATGTGCGCATGCCCGGCACCAGCGGGCTCGTGCTGTTCGATCGGCTGGCCGAGCGCGGTCTGCTCGATGCGATGCCGGTGATTTTTTTGACCGGCCATGCGGACGTGCCGACCGCAGTCGACCTCGTCAAGCGCGGTGCGTTCGACTTCTGCGAGAAGCCGTTTTCAGACAACGCGCTGGTCGATCGCATCGAGCACGCGCTCGGCGCGTCGCTGCGTTCGCAGGAGCGCAAGCAGGCGCAGCGGCGGCTCACAGACCGTATCGCCGAACTGACCGAGCGCGAGCGCGAAGTGATGCGCCTGGTGGTCGAGGGCCTGCCCAACAAGCTGATCGCCGACCAGCTCTCGATCAGCGTGCGCACGGTGGAAGTTCACCGTGCGCGGCTGTTCGAGAAGATGGAAGTCAGGTCGGCCGTCGAGCTGGCCAACCTGCTGCGGCCGGCCTGAAGCTCAGTTTCAGTTTCAGCCTTGCGGACGCTCGCCCACGTAGATTTCGATGCGGCGGTTTTGTGCGCGGCCGTTGTCGGTCGCGTTGTCGGCCACCGGCTCGCGTGAACCGCGGCCGTCGATGTTGATCGCCGTCGAGCGCACGCCGCGCGAGATCAGATAGTCGCGCGTGCTGGCGGCGCGTTCGACCGACAGCGGGTTGTTGATGGCGTCGGTGCCGGTGCTGTCGGTGTGGCCGATGATGCGCACGTCGGCGTTCGCGTTGTTGCGCAGGCCGGTCGCGAACTGGTCGAGCACCGGCGCCAGGTTCGGCTTGATGGCGGCGCGGCCGACGTCGAACGACGCATCGCTCGGGATCGCCAGCTTGAGTTCGTTGTTGGCCGTTTGCGTCACCGCGATGCCGGTGCCTTGCGTGGCCTGTTCCATCTGGCGCTTTTGCGCTTCCATGCGTTGCGACCAGAAATAGCCGCCTGCTGCGCCGGCCAACGCGCCGACCGCCGCGCCGGTGCCGATGGCGCCGCGGTTGCCGCCGGTGGCCGAGCCGATGGCGGCCCCGGCCAGTGCGCCGATGCCGGCCCCCATGCCGGTGTTGCGTTGCGTGTCGTTCATGCCGGCACAACCCGACAAAACGAGGGCGGCGGTCGACGTGGCGAGAATGAATTTTTTCATGGTGATCCCTTGACTCAATGACTGAAGCAGTCGAACGAAAGAGCCGCGATTATGTTGGAGGCGCCTTGTCGTTCGCGTCGGCCGCATCCCCGTTCTTGTGTGCGGGTGTGTCATCGATCTCGCCGCGCTTGCGGCCTGAAAACATGGTCCACCAGACGATGAGGATCAACACGGCGCCGGCGGCGAAAGCTTCGAGCAAAATCAGACCCATGAAACAAGGACTCCGGTGGCGGCTTGGGGTGGCGATGGTAGTGGCAATGCTGGCGGGGTGCTCCTTCGGCCCGCGCTTGCCCGACGCCACGCCGGGCTCGACCGCCTCGCCCCCGCCCGATCTCGGCCCGCTGACGGGCTCGCTCACGCACCCTAAAAGCCGCTGGGTGCCGGTCGCATGGACCGAGCTTCCGGGCTTCGTCGAAGACCCGTTGCACGAAGGCTGGATCGCGTTGCTGTCGAACTGCGCGCGCCCCAACGCGGTGTTCAGGCCGCTGTGCGGCGACGTGCGGCGCCTGTCGATCGGCAGCCCCGACGAACAGCGCCAGTGGATGATCGACCGGCTGCAGCCGTACCGCATCGAATCGCTCGCCGGCCAGAGCGATGGCCAGCTCACCAGCTACTACGAGCCGGTGTTCGAGGCCTCGCGCCGGCCCACCGCGGCGTTCACCATTCCGCTCTACCAGCCGCCTTCCACGCTGGGTGTGCGCCGCCCATGGTTCACCCGGCAGGAGATCGACACGCTGCCCGAAGCGCAGGCCGCATTGCGCGGCCGCGAGATCGCCTGGCTGGCCGACCCGATCGACATGATGATGCTGCACATCCAGGGCTCGGGCCGCTTGCACATCACCGAAGCCGATGGGTCGCAGCGTACGGTGCGCGTGTCGTTCGCGGGCACCAACGATCAGCCCTACAAGAGCATTCAGTCGTGGTTGATCGGTCAAGGCGCCACGCGCGTCACCAAATGGCCCGACGACACCAAGGCTTGGGCCGCGCAAAACCCGCAACGCGTGCCGCAACTGCTGTGGAGCAATCCGCGCTACGTGTTTTTCCGTGAAGAGGCGCTGACCGACATGGACGCCGGACCGCGCGGTGCGCAAGGCGTGCCACTGACCGCCGGCCGCTCCATCGCGGTGGATCGCGACAGCATTCCGTATGGCACGCCGGTCTGGCTCGCATCGAACGGCCAGACGCTGCAACTCGCCAAACTCGTGGTCGCGCAAGACACCGGCAGCGCCATCCTCGGGGCCGTGCGTGCCGACTATTTCGCCGGCACCGGCCTCGATGCCGGCCGGCTCGCTGCTAAGGTGAACCAGCCGCTGCGGCTGTGGGCGCTATGGCCGAAGGCGGCTGCGACGCCCTGAGCTGACCTCGGGCTGCGTGTCCGATAAGCCAAAAGCTTTCGCCTCTTAAGGCTGGCTGTGCACCGCGCACCACAGCACCTGTGCCATATCTGACGTTGGTCGTTGAAGTTGGCAAGTTCACAGTCTGCTGACAGACGCAGCAGCGACCCCTCCGGACAATCTCTAGACGCGGCACCAGACCGCGTTCAGGGAGTTTCCGTGTTTCGATTCAATCCAACAAAATTACTTTCCGCTCTATTGGCCGCAGCATTGATTTCAGGCTGTGGCAGCCGGCCTCGACATGCCGATGCGGTGGCCTCCACGCCGCCGCCTTTGCAGTACCCAAAAGTCGAGATCGACTACGACGCCGACGCAGAACTGCTCGTGCAAGAACAAAGCGGGTTCAATGGGATGGCAAGCGCAACGGGCACTTTCAATCCCATTGCGGCGATCGCCGTGATCGGAGTCCTTGCCGCCAATATCGCCAGTCAGGCGACCCTGCCCTCGCGCGTGAAGTCTCGAAGCGATGAGTTCAACGCCGCGATTCACAACACGATGGCTCATCCAGACATCAATCAAGCCTACGTCGAGGCATTGGCAGAGTCGTTGCGAGAAAGCGGTCGCGAAGTCAAACTGATACCTCGGCGGCGCGACGTGAGCCAGTCGGTGTCCTCCGGCGCACCACCGAATGTTGCCGTGGACGGCTATGCCCGATTGTCGTTGTGGATTACCACCGCCTACGGCGCCGAGGACATGACTGCACCGTTTCATCCCATGGTGGCAGTGAAGTACGCCCTGAGCGATGCGCAGCAAAAGCCGGTGGTTGAAAAGCAGGTGAACTTCAAGCGTGGATCGCCCAGGTTTTTCACCTATTCCGGTCTTCTCGCCGGGCATATGGCGGCGTACGAGGGCATGAAAGAAGGCTTGCTCGGCACAGTCTCCGAAGTCACCTCCGCCTTTCCGAGCCCGGAATAAACCAAGCGCACCGATCGACGCAACAGCAACACCGCCGACACCGTGAAGGGCGATGCAGGCGGCAACGACAACGGCTACAACCCGATGATCCCGCCGTCGTTCTTGGTGATCATCACCGTCGCCGAACGCGGCCGTGCCGCGGCACCGCCCGGTCCGTAAGCGGCAGCGATGCCGGCGCCGCTGCCCGGCCAATGGCTCTCGAACTTTGTCGGGTCGCCGATGTTCGCCGCCGCCGTGTTCTCACCCGGATGCTGGATGTTGATGAACAGCGCCTTGCCGTCCGGTGATTCGGCCAGGCCGGTCACTTCCGAGCCCTTGGGGGCCGTCAAAAAGCGCTTGAAGATCGTGTCGGTCATCTTCTTGCCGGCATAGGTGGTCACGGTGACCGGTGCGGTGCCAGCGGTGCCCGGCTTGCCGTTGGCCTGGTTGACCACGTCGATCTTTCCGCCGTCGCCGTAGGTGCCCGGAATGGCCGCCAGCAGCATGCAATTGGTGACGTCGTAGTAGGCGTTGTCGTCGGTCTCGATCCACAGGATGCCGCTGGCGCGCGAGAACCAGCAGCCGTCGGGCTTGGAGAGGTCGTTGAAGTCGGAGAGGCCCGACAGGTTCACGTTCTTCTGGTAGTTGACATCGTCCAGGCCCACGTCGGCATGCGCCTGGCTGCCGAAAAGGTAGATGTCCCAGTCGAAGGTGATGGCCGATGCGTCGTTGCCGGTTTCGCGGATGCGCATGACCTGGCCGTTGACGTCGCCCTTGTTGGCCTGCACCGCGGGGTTCTGCGCGGTGATGCCCTTGTTGTCGAGCCAGTAGCGCGGGAAGGCGGGTTCGACATCGGGGTTGGGCACGTTGTTGCCGCTCAGCGTGCCGACGTTGCCGCGGTCCGGGTTCTCCGTCATGGTGATGTAGATCTCGCCGTTGAGCGGGTTCACTGCCGTCCATTCGGGGCGGTCGCACTTGGTGGCGCCGGCCGCGTCGGCTGCGAGCCGCGCGTTGACCAGCACGTCGGCCAGGTCGGCGAAAGCGTAGGCCGTGTTGCCGGAGATCGCGGTGTTGGTGAGGTCGAGCTTGAGCCAGGTGCCGCTACCGTCGGCGTTGAACTTGGCGGCGTAGAGCGTGCCGTCGTCCAGGTACTTGGCGCCCGTCGCGAGGCGGTCGCCCGGGTTCGCATCGGCCGCGATCCAGGTTGCTTTCGACACGTACTTGTAGACGTACTCGCTGCGCGAATCGTCACCCATGTAGAAGGCCAGCGGCTTGCCGACGACCGGGTTGCTCGGCCACGCGCCTTCGTGTGCGAAGCGGCCGAGG
>JAQGMP010000251.1 GCA_028292285.1 Variovorax sp.
GGTGCTCAAGGCCGAAAAGCTCATGCTGCTCACCAACACGCCCGGCGTGCTCGACAAGGCTGGCAATTTGCTCACCAACCTGAGCGCCCGCGAGATCGACGATCTTTTCGCAGACGGCACGATCTCCGGCGGCATGCTGCCGAAGATCGAGGGTGCGCTCGATGCGGCCAAGAGCGGCGTCAACGCCGTGCACATCATCGACGGCCGCGTGCCGCACGCGATGCTGCTCGAAATCCTGACCGACCAGGCCTACGGCACGATGATCCGGGCGCGCTGACTTTTTTGTGCAGCACTTCACGGCGTGTGTTCGCCGGTTGGCGCGCGCTCACTAACGGGTTTCTGTGAGGGTGTGCGAGAATCATTTGATTACATCTTTGCACACGCGCCATGCCACACGAAGAGATCACCGCCAGCGGTTCTGAATCTGCAGCCGAAGAGATCGCGGCCCACGTTGCACCTGTTGCCGTTGTTGCGCCCGTCGTGCGCAAGCGGCCGAAGCCCGGTGAGCGTCGCGTGCAAATCCTGCAGGCGCTGGGCGCGATGCTGGAGCAGCCCGGTGCCGAGCGCGTCACCACGGCAGCGCTGGCGGCGCGGCTCGACGTGAGCGAGGCCGCGTTGTATCGGCACTTTGCCAGCAAGGCGCAGATGTTCGAAGGGCTCATCGATTTCATCGAACAGAGCATCTTCACGCTGGTCAACCAGATCACCGAGCGCGATGCGCCGGGGCAAGAGCAGGCGGCCCGCATCGTCGCGCTGCTCGTGCAGTTCGCCGAAAAAAATCCGGGCATGACGCGCGTCATGGTGGGCGACGCGCTGGTCTACGAAAACGAGCGCCTGCAACAGCGCATGAACCAGTTCTTCGACAAGATCGAAGCGAGCCTGCGCCAGGCACTGCGCGGCGCCGCATCGGCCGACGGGTCGGCCACACCGTCGGTCGACGCGCAGGTGCGCGCCTCGGCGCTCACGTCTTTCGCGGTCGGCCGGCTGCAACGTTTTGCGCGTTCCGGGTTTCGGCGGCTGCCCTCGGAACATCTGGAGGCGACGGTCGCTCTGATGCTCTGAGCGGGGGCTTTGCCCGTCTCCTATCATTCCCGCATGCCGCCTCGCCAGCCTTCTGCCGATTCGTCTTCCGCCGCGCGTCTGCATGTCGCGGTGGTGGGCAGCGGCCCCGCCGGCATGGTGCTCGCGCTGGAGCTTGCCGAGCAAGGCTGCCGCGTCACGCTGATCGAAAGCGGCTTCGAGGCGCACAGTGCCGAGGCCCAGTCGCTGTCGGATGCCGAAGTGGCCACCAGCCAGACGCAGACCCCCATGGAAGACGCGGTGCATCGCCGCTTCGGCGGCACCAGCCACCTGTGGGGCGGGCGCTGCGTTCCCTATGACCCCATCGACTTCGAGCCGCGGCCGGCGGTTCGCTCGGCGCACTGGCCGATGCCGGCCGATGCATTGCAACCGTACTGGTCGCGCGCCTGCGCTCACGCCGATTGCGGCGAAGCCGAGTTCGACTACGCCACCGCAGTCAACGGCGCCGCCAGCGGCCCGCTGGTGCCGCGCTTTGTCGAGGGCGAGGTCCTGTCGTCGCACCTCGAACGCTGGAGCGCCGAGCCGGTGCTGGTGCATCGCCTGGGCGCCGCGATCCGGCAGCAGCCGTTGATCGAATGCGTACTGGGCGCCACCGTCGTCAAGATGGTCGCCGGAGAGCGCCCGGGCACAGTGGCCGCGCTGGAACTGCGCCGCTCCGACGGCAGTGCCGATCCACTTTCACACATTGCTGCGGACCGGTTCGTGCTGGCCTGCGGCGGCGTTGAAACGACCCGCCTGCTGCTGCTGGCGCAGCAGGCCGGCGATGTGCCGCTCGACGGCGCAGAGCATCTTGGCCGCTATTACATGGGGCACCTGTCCGGCAAGATCGCCTCGGTGCAACTGCGTGGCGACCCGAAGAAGACGCACTACGGATTCGAGCGCTCGGGCGGCTACTACGTGCGCCGCCGGTTCACCGTCGCCGAGTCGGCGCTGCGTGCCCGCAAGCTGCTCAATATCGCGCTCTGGCTGGACAATCCGTCGCCGGTCGATCCGGCCCACGGCTCGGGCATCTTGTCGGCCGCCTACATCGGGCTGCGCACGCCGGTGCTGCGCGACAAGCTGGCCGCGCCCGCCATTCGCAAGATCGTGCTGGGCCAGTTTGCCCAGCCCAGCTTCGCACGCCATGTGGGCAATTTGTTGCGCTCGCCGATCGGCACCGCCGCCTTCGTGGCGCGCTTTCTGCACGGGCGATATTTCGCCAAGCCGCGCTTGCCGGGCTTCTTCGTGCACAGCCCCGGCAATCGCTACGCCATCCACTACCACGCCGAGCAAACGCCGCAAGCCGACAGCCGCATCACGCTGAGCAGCACGCGCGACAGCCTGGGCCTGCCGCGCGCCCGCATCGATCTGCGTTTTCACCGGGCCGACGCCGAGTCGGTGGTCGCTGTGCATGCACTGCTCGATGCGCATCTGCGCGAGCACGATGTCGGCGAGTTGACCTACCACTACCCGGAGGCGGAGCGGGTCGACGCCGTGCTGCGCCACGCGCGCGACGGCGTGCATCAGATCGGCAGCACGCGCATGGGCCGAACGGCGGCCGAAGGCGTGGCGGATGCCTACGGCCGCATCTTCGGCACCGACAACTTGTACGCCTGCAGCAGTTCG
>JAQGMP010000254.1 GCA_028292285.1 Variovorax sp.
TTGCCTGATCGCGCGCGAAAACAACGAGGCCAACCAGAAGCAGTTTTCCGTCTGGTCGCTGCGACACGCGCGGGACGCAAACACGGCGCGGGTGCGTGTGCAAGGCCCGCTCTCCAGCAACTCCGGAGAGATGGTGCGCGACTGGTGCCTGGCCGGCCACGGCATCATGCTGCGCAGCCTGTGGGACATCGCACCGCAGCTTGCATCGGGCGAACTGGTGCGGGTGCTGCCGAACTATTCGATGCCCGATGCCGACATCCATTGGGTGGCGCCCTGGCGGCCGAAGACGCCGCGGCGCGTGCGCCTTCTGGTCGACTTTCTCGTGGAGTCGTTTCGCGGCGAGCCCTGGAAGCCGACGTCGACGCCAACGCCGGCAAAGACCCGTTGATCCGGGCTCAGCGCTCGGTGCGCACGACCAGGCTGACGCCGATGGCCGTCAACGCGATGCCCGCGACGGTCACCATCGTGATGGGCTCATCGAACAGCAGCCAGGCCATCACGGCCGTACAAGGCGGCACCAGGTACAGCAGGCTGGTCACAGCTGTCGCGGTGCCACGTTGAATGAGGATGTAGAGCAGCGAGCTGCCGCCCAATGTCAGCGCCAGCACCGACCAGGCCAGCGCGCCGATCGAGTGCGAGTTCCACTGGATGGCTTCGGATTCGAGCAGGGCGAAGGGCAAGGTCACGATGAGTGCCGCACCCAGCTGCACCACGCTGGCACTGCGCACATCACAGGGCGCCAAAAATCTTTTCTGGTACAGCGTGCCCGCCGTGATCGAGAGCAGCGCGAGCAACGCCAGGCTCATCGTGACGCCTGTGACCTCGCCGCCCTGCCCCACTTTGCGCGCCACGACGAGCACCAGCCCGGCAAAGCCGAGCAGCAAGCCGACCCACTGGCGACGGCTGACGGCGCCGCCACGCATCGACATCCATATCGCCGTCAACACGGGCTGGACCCCGACAAGCAGCGCCACCAAACCGGAGCCCATGCCAAGTTTGACGGCGGCCCACACGCCTCCCAGATAACCAGCCTGGATGAGCGTGCCCGTCACCGCAAGATGCCCCCATTGCGCTCGCGACGCCGGCCACGCCACGCGTGCCAGCCGGACCCATGCGTAGAAGCAGACGAGCGACAGCGCATAGCGCAACGCGAGAAATTTGAACGGCGGCGCGAAGGGCATGCCGTAGCGCGCGACGATGAAGCCGGTGCTCCAGATGAGCACGAACACCACCGGCATCGCTCGCAGCCAGCCCGCACCGCGGGCCGTCATGTTCCCGCCAGGCTCATTTGGCGCGCGCCCTGATCTCCGGAATCGCCTTTTGCAGGTAATACACCATTGACCAGACCGTGAGCACGGCAGAAGCCCAGATCAGCCAGTGGCCCCACGAGCCGGTATCGATCAAGCCGAACAGCATGCCGTTGAACAGCAAAAACGGGATCGCGACCATCTGCACGACGGTCTTGATCTTGCCGATCATGTGCACCGCCACGCTTTTGCCGGCCCCGATCTGCGCCATCCATTCGCGCAGGGCCGAGATGGCGATCTCGCGGCCGATGATGATGAGCGCGACGAACACGTCGGCGCGCTGCAGATGCACCAGCACCAGCAGCGATGCACACACCAGAAACTTGTCTGCCACCGGATCGAGAAACGCGCCGAAGGCCGAGGTCTGGTTGAGCTTGCGCGCCAGGTAGCCGTCGAGCCAGTCGGTCAGCGCGAAGACGATGAACATCACCGTCGCGATCAGGTTGCGCATCGGCTCGGCGATGGGCAGGTAGAACACGCCGACGATCAAAGGGATCGCGACGATGCGCGTCCAGGTCATGATGGTCGGCAGGGTCCAGAACATCGGTTGATTGTGACTCGGTTCGAAGACGTGGTTCGACAACGCGTTTTCGAAGCGCGCTTCAGTGAAGGGCGCGGTAAATCTCTTCGGCCAGGTCCGTCGCAATGCCGTCGACCGACGCGATGTCTTCCACGCTCGCCGCCGCCACACCCCGAATGCCGCCAAAACGCTGCAGCAAACGCGCACGCCGCTTCGGGCCGATGCCGGGAATGTCTTCGAGCTGGCTGCCGCCCACGCGCACCTTGGCGCGCTTGGCGCGCATGCCGGTGATGGCGAAGCGATGCGCCTCGTCGCGAATCTGCGCGACCAGCATCAGCGCCGCCGAATCGCGCCCGAGGTAGACCTTCTCGCGCCCGTCGGCGAACACCAGCTCTTCGAGCCCGACCTTGCGGCCCTCGCCCTTTTCGACGCCGACGATCAACGACAACGGAAGACCCAGTTCGCCGAACACCTCGCGTGCCATCGACACCTGGCCCTTGCCGCCATCGACCAGCACCAGGTCGGGCATGCGCGCGGCGCGGGTGCCGGCGGGCGCGTCGGCCCCCACGCCGCCCGCATCGCCGGCAGTCGGCGCGTCGGTCTCTGCCGCCATGGCTTCGGCCAGCTTGCTGTAGCGGCGATGCAGCACCTGCCGCATGGCGGCGTAGTCGTCGCCTGGCGTGATGCCTTCGATGTTGTAGCGGCGATATTCGCGGTTCTGCATCGCGTGGTGCTCGAACACCACGCACGATGCCTGCGTCGCCTCGCCGGCCGTGTGCGAGATGTCGAAGCACTCGACGCGAAAATTGTCGAGATCGTCGGGCGCCAGCTCGAGCGCGTCGGTCAATGCGCGCGTGCGTGCCTGCTGCGAACCTTCTTCCGCCAGCAGCCGGGCCAGCTGCAGGCCGGCATTGGTCTGTGCCATTTCAAGCCAGTGCCGGCGCTGCTCGCGCGGCTGGAACACGGCCGTGATGCGCGTGCCGGATTGCTGCGACACCGCCTCGATCAGTTCGCGGCTGACAAGCTCGCTCAGCACCAACGTTGCCGGCACCGGCACGTCGATGTAATGCTGCGCGATGAACGCTTCGAGCACCTGAACCTCGATCGAATCCAGCGCGGTGGCGGGCGCGCCCTCGTCAGCAAGGTCGGCTTCGAAATCGTTGCTGTTGATCGCCGCCGCGTCTTCCACGTGCACCGGAAAATATGGCCGGTCACCGAGATGCCGGCCACCGCGCACCATGGCCAGGTTGACACAAGCCTTGCCGCCCTGCACCTTCACCGCAAGGATGTCGACATCCTTGTCGGAAGCGATCTCGATCGACTGCTGATGCAGCACACGCGACAGCGCCGACATCTGGTTGCGCAGTTCGGCCGCCTGCTCGAATTCGAGCCGCTCCGCATGGGTCGTCATGCGGCTTTCCAGCGCAGTCAGCACGAGCTGCGTGTCGCCCATCAAAAAGGCTTCGGCGTTGGTCACGTCGTGTGCGTAGTCCTCGGGTGTGACATTGCCGACGCACGGCCCGGTGCAGCGCTTGATCTGATACAGCAGGCAAGGCCGCGTGCGGTTCGCATACACCGTGTCTTCACAGGTGCGCAGCTTGAAAACCTTCTGCAGCAGCTGGATCGTTTCCTTCACCGCCCAGGCGCTGGGGTAAGGACCGAAGTAGCGGTGCTTGCGATCGGTGGCGCCGCGGTAGTAGGCGAGCCGCGGAAAGGTGTGCGACGCGATCTTCAAATACGGATAGCTCTTGTCGTCGCGAAAGAGGATGTTGTAGCGCGGCTTGAGCGACTTGATGAGGTTGTTTTCGAGCAGCAGCGCCTCGGCCTCGGAGCGCACCACGGTCGTCTCCATGCGCACGATCTTCGAAATCATGTGGCCGATGCGCGTACCGCCGTGGCTCTTTTGGAAGTAATTGGCGACCCGCTTCTTCAGGTTGCGCGCCTTGCCCACGTACAGCACCGCGCCGGCCGCATCGAAATAGCGGTACACGCCCGGTAATTGCGGCAGGGCCGCGACTTCACTCAACAGTTGATCCGAATGCACGTCTGACATGGCGGCTATTGTGGCGCGGCGCATTGGCCGTACGGGCCGCGCCGCATGTCGGCCCTGACGCTAAAGTGCCCGCATGCACTGGGACATCTTCTGCAAGGTCATCGACAACCATGGCGATCTGGGCGTGTGCTGGCGACTGTGCTGTCAGTTGGCGATGCGCGGCGAGCGCGTCCGCCTGTGGATTGATGACGGTTCGGCGCTGCAATGGATGGCCCCCGATGGATGCGCCGGCGTGACGGTCGTCGACTGGAGCGACGCAGCGGCAGTGCATGCCGCCGCCGTCGTCGAGCTGATCCCCGACGTGCTGATCGAGGCATTCGGCTGCGACCCGGCGCCGGAATTGATCGAACGCTTTGCGAGCGGGCAAGACACCAGCGCGTCGCCGCACGAATCCAGACCCTGGATCAACCTGGAATACCTGTCCGCCGAACCGTACGTCGAGCGTTTGCATGGCCTGCCCTCGCCGGTCTTCCGCGGCGCGGGCGCAGGGCTGACCAAGCGGTTCTTCTATCCCGGCTTCACGACCGGCACCGGCGGGTTGCTGCGAGAGCCCGACCTCGCCCTCGAACGCGCGGGTTTCGACCGCGCTGCCTGGTTGGCCGATCGACAAATCGCGTGGCGGGGCGAGCGGCTGATCTCGCTGTTCTGCTATGAGCCGCCCGTGCTCGCCGCATTGCTGAACCAACTGGCCGCCGCCGCGGAGCCGACGCGGCTTCTGGTGACCGCTGGCCGTGCGGCGCAAGCCGTGCAGGCCTGCTTCTCGTCCGGCGTAGTGCCCGGCGGCGCCGCTGCGCCTGGCACGACCTCGACGGCAGCAGGCGCCTTGTCCGTGTTCTATTTGCCGTATCTGACGCAACCGGATTTCGACAGGTTGTTGTGGGCGTGCGACCTGAACTTCGTGCGTGGCGAAGATTCGTTCGTGCGCG
>JAQGMP010000280.1 GCA_028292285.1 Variovorax sp.
TCGGGCATGAATCCGATTGAGCCTCCAATGAAACGCCGCAGCAGCGACGTAAGCGACAACGCCAAACGGCGCTGCGCGAAGGCCCAACTGCGCTATTGATCCAACACAGACCGCAGTTGCGATCATGTAGCCATAGAAAAGCTTTGAGTTTCTTTCGCTTTCCAAGCGACCCAAGTAAGCCTTGCTCAAACGATAAATCATTCTTTGATACCCCCTCAGACCCATGTTGGTTCAGGCAGCACGCCCACCGGTGCACTTTCCGCAGAGAAACTGGACTAGTGTGACGAACGGCGCGCTCAAGAACCCCGGTCGCCTCGCAACACGGCTTCGCCCGTGCGGGGGTTCGTCAGGGTAACGTTCTCGAGCGCCTTGATTCGCCATTGGCCAACCTGCCGCATCAGCACTGCTGAGGATCGGCGTGTCGCCCGCGTGTGGGCCCGCTGGGTGCGCCGCACCGGCCCCCAGCCGGCTCCGGAAGTGGATGACGCCGCGTTGTCGCCGATCGCGACCACGTCGCTCAGTTCGCCTCTTCCCAGCTCACATCGTCGAACTTCTGATCGCAAGCAGGAAAACAGCCCTTGCCGTCAGAACATCCTGTCGCGATTTTTGGTCTGAATCGCGCTCTGCCCGGCCTTTTGTCGGGAATTTTCGCGCCGCCTGCGGGAAAACGACACCAGCGCCGTCGCCCCGGTTTGACCCGCGAATAAAAAATGACCGATCACACGAAGAAATAAGCGACAAAATCTTCTTTCTAGAAGAATATTTGCGACAGATCGGCCACATGGGAGCTTTTGGGACCAAGAAATGCGACAAGACGAAATCCTTCTTCTCAATGCCGAACTGACGCCCGCAGAGCAGCGCGCGGTGCAGCGAAAGGTCGTCGCAGGGGAGTTGCGACGCGTGCGCTCGGGCATCGCCACACCGCTGCCAGAAGCTGAATGGCCGGCACTGTTCAAGCGTGAAAGGGCACGGGTGCTGGCCGCCCTTTTCCCCGACGCCGTGGTGGCCTTCCGAAGTGCATTCGACGGCATGGCTGGAAGCATCATCTATCTGTCCGCAGGCTACCGACGAGTGGTCGAACTACCCGGACTGACAGTGTCGATCTGGAAAGCCCCCGGCCCACTCGAGGGCGACACGCAAATCCAGGGGCGGAAGCTCTACTTCCCCAGCCGCGAGCGGATGCTGCTGGACGCAACGGCGCCGCCGCCGCGCGACGACGATGTCGCTTATCCGCGAAAGATCAGCGCGGAGGAACTAGAAGGGCGGCTCATATCCATCTGCGATTCACGCGGCGAGCCGGCATTCGTTGCGCTGCGCGATCGGGTGCATGAACTCGGCAAGCAGTTGAAAACGCCAAAAGCCCGCCTCGACGATCTGGACCGCCTCATGGGCGCCATCCTTGGCACGCGGCCCGATCGCAAGATGGCAACAACACAGGGCACTGGCCGTGCCAAGGGCTATGACGCGCCGCGCATGGATCTCTTTCACGAACTCGTCCGCGTGCTGAAAGTGAGGGACTTGCCTCGCATCGCAGACATGGCGGCCACGTCTCCGGCCACGACCAATTTCGCGTTTCTGGAGTCGTACTTCAGCAATTTCATAGAGGGCACCGAGTTCGAGGTGGACGAGGCCCGTGCCATTGCACTCGAAGGCAAGATCAGCGCGCTGCGACCGAAGGACTCACACGACATCCAGGGTGTCTTCGAACAGGCGAGCAACCCGCTCTGGCGCGCGCGCGGCGTCACCGACATCAAACAGTTCGAAGGTAGCCTCCGCGAGCGGCATGCGCTGATGATGGCCGCGCGGCCGGAAGTCTTGCCCGGCGAATTCAAGATGGTGAGAAACGTTGCCGGCAACACCGCCTTCGTCGAGCCCAGACTGGTCGTCGGAACACTGCGCGAGGCAGGTCTGCTGCTTCATGACGTCGACGCCGGCCTGCCTCGCGCGCTGCTCGCGATGTTCATCGTGTCGGAAGTGCATCCGTTCAATGACGGCAACGGCCGTCTCGCGCGACTCGTCATGAACGCGGAGCTGAGTGCCGCGGGAGAAGCGCGGATCATCGTCCCGACTTTGTACCGGGAGCAATACCTCGACTGTCTGCGGGAACTGACGCGGGCCGGCCGCACCGACCCGTATCTCGATGCGATGACGAACATTCAAAGGTGGACCGCTGCGTTCGACTACCAGGACCTCGACCAAACCATCAACGTGATGAGGGAATGCAATGCCTTCGAAAGGTCGTTGACCACGCATGAACTCAAATGGCCGCCAGACGTTGTCCGCTGACGCAGCTCACTAGCAACTACAGCTACAGCTACAGCTGCGCAGCATCACCCGATGCGGCCATACTTGCTTTTCATGTTCCTCTTCAAACCGCTGGAGATTCAATGAAGCGATCGATCAAGTTCATGGCGGCCGCCGCGTTGTCGGCGCTGTTGGCCTTTCCCGTGTGGGCGCAGAACGTCAAGGTGACGCCGCTCGGCGGCATCGACGGCGAGTTCTGTCCGCAAGACCGGGCGCTGATCTTCGAAGACCCGAACGGCACGCGCATCCTTTATGACCCGGGCCGCACCGTGGCCGGTGCAACCGATCCGCGGCTCGGCAAGATCGACATCCTGCTGGTGAGCCACATGCATGGCGACCACCTGGGCAACGCGCACAACAAGGCGCCGAATGCCGGCAGTTGCGCCAGCCCCGACATGTCGGTGTCGGACATTCCCAACTCGAACGCAGTCAACATCGCGCTCGCCAAGAAGTCGAAGATCGTCACGGGCAGCGAGATGCCGCCGTTCTTCGCGGCCAAGCTCAAGGCCCTCGGCGGCGACCCGGCCAACTCGATGCTCGCGCGCTTCGGCGGCAGCGTGACGGTGGGTGGCGTGCGCATCGCCACGGTGACCGCCATGCACAGCAACGGCGTCGACCCGGAATACATCGGCGGTGAACTGGGCAAGGCGATGAAAGAAGCCGGCATTGCCGGCGACGTGGGCCTGGCGACCGGCTACGTGCTGTGGTTCAGCAACGGACTCGTCGCGTACCTCTCCGGCGACACCGGTGTCACGGCCGACCAGGAACGCGTCGTGCGCGATTTGTACAAGGCGAAGCTGGCCGTCATGAACATGGGCGACGGCTTCACGACCGGCCCGGCCGAAGCAGCCTTCGTCATGAACGAACTGGTCAAGCCCGCGTCGGTGATCCCTTCGCACGCGAACGAGGTCGGCACGGTCGGCGGCAAGGTGCGGCCCGGCAGCAAGACCGAAGCTTTCAACAAGGCGGTGAAGGTGCCGGTCTACGTGCCGCTGTCCGGGATCACGATGGAGTTCACCGCGACCGGCGCATGTGCCGCAGGATGCCCGGCCAATTGATAAAGACCACGGGCGCGATACCGCGTGCGCTGCTTGCCGCGCTGATGTCGATCGGCTGCGCGGGCGCCCATGCGCTCGGCGCCGACTACGGCTACGACAGCTTCAAGACGCCCGACGCCGTCGACTGGG
>JAQGMP010000320.1 GCA_028292285.1 Variovorax sp.
CGCTGCGCACGAGCGCATCCGGCTGTCCGACTTGACTCTGCCACATGCCATGGCGAGGGTGCTGCTGGTCGAGCAGCTCTATCGGGCCTGGTCGGTCAATGCTGGCCATCCTTATCACCGCGAATAGCATCTTCAACCCGGGTTTGGGCTTGTGCCGATGAGCTTCATTTATCTTGCATCGCAGAGTCCGCGCCGTGCCCAGCTGCTGGGGCAACTCGGCGTGCGTCATGAGCTCTTGCTGGCCGATGACGACGAAGATGCCGAAGCGCTCGAAGTGGTTAAAGGAAGGGAAAGCCCGGCTGCGTACGTGCAGCGCGTGACAGCACTCAAGCTCGATGCCGCCGTCGCGCGCCGCAAGCGCCGCGGCTTGCCCGATGCGCCAGTGTTGTGCGCCGACACCACCGTGGCGCTCGGCCGAACCATCCTTGGCAAGCCCGAAGACGCTGCCGACGCGCGGCGCATGCTGGGGCTGCTGTCGGGCACGACGCACCGCGTGCTGACGGCCATCGCCGTGCAGCACGGCCGCCGCCGCGATGCCGCACTCAACGTGTCGCGCGTGCGCTTCGCGCCGCTCACCGGCGCGCAGATCGCACGCTATGTCGAGGGCGGCGAGCCGCTGGGCAAGGCCGGCGCATACGGCGTACAAGGTGCGGCTGCGGCCTTCGTCGAACACATCGGCGGGTCCTATTCGGGCATCATGGGACTTCCGATGTTCGAGACCGCGCAGCTGCTGCGGCGCGCCGGCATCGAAGTCTAGAAGAACCCATGCAAGACATCCTGATCAACTGGTCCCCGCAAGAGACCCGAGTGGCGCTGGTGGAGCACGGCGCAGTGCAAGAACTGCACGTCGAACGCACGCTGGAGCGCGGGCTGGTCGGCAACGTCTATCTCGGCAAGGTGTCGCGCGTGCTGCCCGGCATGCAGTCGGCCTTTATCGACATCGGCCTGGAGCGCACGGCGTTCCTGCATGTCGCCGACATCGTTTCGCCTTTTACGCCCGGTTCACGCGCCAGCACGCAGGTGCCCGAACGCGACCATCGCGGCAGCGGGCCGATCGTGCCCATCGAAAAGCAGGTGTTCGAGGGGCAGTCGCTGCTGGTGCAGGTGATCAAGGACCCGATCGGCACCAAGGGCGCACGGCTGTCGACGCAGATCAGCATCGCAGGGCGGTTGCTGGTGTTCTTGCCGCAGGACAACCACATCGGCGTGTCGCAGAAGATTCCTTCGGACCAGCGCGATGCCTTGCGCGCACGCATGCAGGTGCTGATCGAAGCCGCAGCGGCAGCCGACAGCGGCGGTGTCGTGCCGACCAGCACAGGTGGCTTCATCCTGCGGACCAACGGCGAAGATTCGTCCGATGCCGAGTTGGCCGAAGACATCGCCTACCTGCGCAAGACTTGGTCGCGCATTCGCGAATCGTCGTCGCGCATGCCCGTGATGTCGCTGCTGCACCAGGATTTGAGCCTGCTGCAGCGCGTGCTGCGGGACATGACCAGCGAAGACACCCAGACCATTCGCATCGACTCGCGCGAGCAGTTCGACGTGCTGCACAAGTTCGGCGTCGAGTTCATGCCGCAGGCGGCCGGCAAGCTGCAGCACTACAAGGGCGAGCGCCCGATCTTCGACTTGTATGCGGTCGACGAAGAAATTGCGAAGGCGCTGGGCCGGCGCGTCGAACTCAAGTCGGGCGGCTACCTCGTGGTCGACCAGACCGAGGCGCTGACCACGGTGGACGTGAACACCGGCGGCTTCGTCGGCGCGCGCAATTTCGACGACACGATCTTCAAGACGAACCTCGAAGCCGCGCAGGCGATTGCGCGGCAGCTCAGGCTGCGCAACTTGGGCGGCATCGTCATCGTGGACTTCATCGACATGGTGCGCGACGACCACCGCGAGCAGGTCCTGTCGGAGTTCAGGAAGCAGCTGGCGCGGGATCGCGACAAGACCACGGCCGGCGGTTTCTCTCAGCTCGGCCTGGTTGAGATGACGCGCAAGCGCACCCGCGAATCATTGGCGCACATGCTGTGCGAGCCGTGCCTGGCATGCAAGGGGCAAGGCATCGTCAAGACGGCCCGTAGCGTGGCCTACGACGTCATGCGCGAGATCTTGCGCGAGGCGCGGCAGTTCACGCCGCGGGAATTTCGCATCGTCTCGTCGCCGCAGGTGATCGAGCTTTTTCTGGACGAAGAAAGCCAGCATCTCGCCGGCCTCAGCGACTTCATCGGCAAGCCGATTTCGTTGCAGGCCGAGGCGGCGATCGGCCAAGGTCAATACGACATCGTCTTGTTGTAGTTGCTCGCCCCCCAGGTCGCTGCGCACTGCGTGTCGCGACTCCCACCCCCCTGACCGGGGGGCAACACCAGCGGCCGGGCGAAGCCCGTTCCGCGGTGTTTCTGGAATCGAGGATCAGATCGTCGGTTCTTTCTCGGGGGCTGCGGTGCGGATCGCGTTGTTCTGAAGGCGGGCGTAGAGGCCGTCGAGCGCCATCAGTTGCGCGTGGCTGCCTTGCTCGGACACGCGGCCCCGCTCCATGACGACGATGCGATCGGCGTGCTGGATCGTGGAGAGGCGGTGCGCCACGATGAGGGTGGTGCGGCCTTGCATCAGGCGCTGCAGCGCGTCTTGCACCAGGCGCTCGGATTCGGTGTCGAGGGCCGATGTCGCTTCATCGAGAAGCAGCACCGGCGCGTCTTTGTAAAGGGCGCGTGCAATGGCCAGGCGCTGGCGTTGACCGCCCGACAGTTGCGCCGCGTTGTGGCCGAGCACCGTGTCGATACCCTGGCTGAGACTGTCGACGTGCGATTGCAGGTTGGCCGCAGCGATGCAGCGCTGCACCTTGTCGCGATCGATCACGTCGCCTGACACGTCGCCGAGAGCGACGTTGGCGGCCAGCGTGTCGTTCAGCATGACGACGTCCTGGCTCACCATCGCGAACTGGGCGCGCAAGCTGGCGAGCTGCCATTCGCCGATGTCGTGGTCGTCGAGCAGCACTTTTCCGGCGCTGGGCAGCACGAAGCGGGGCAGCAGATTGACCAGCGTCGTCTTGCCCGAACCCGACGGTCCGACGAACGCCACGACCTCGCCCGGCTCGATCGTCAGGCTGAGGCGGTCGAGCGCCGATGCCTCGTCATCGCCGCGGTAGCTCACCCGCACGTCCTGCAGCTCGATGCGGCCGCGCGCGCGCTCCGCCGTGTAGGTGCCTTGCGTTTCCGAGGCGGTGTCGTCGATCAGTGCCAGCCCGCGTTCGAGTGCGGCAAGGCCCCGCGTGATCGGGTTCGCCATGTCGGCCAGCCGACGGATCGGCGCGATGAGCATCAGCATGGCGGTGATGTAGGCGACGAATCCGCCGACCGTCAGGCCCTGCTCGCCGCTTTGCCACAGCGCGATCATCAGCACCACCGACAGCGCGACCGACGCCAGCAACTGCGTCAGCGGCGTCATCGCGGCGGAGGCGATGGTCGACTTCACCGCGAGCCGATTCAGCTTCTGGCTCAGGGCCTCGAAACGTTTGGCCTGGCCCGCCTCCGCGCCGTGCAGCCGCACCATGCGGTGGGCCAGCACGTTTTCTTCGACGACGTACGCAAGGTCGTCGGTGGCTTGCTGGCCGAGGCGCGTCAGGTGATACAGGCGCTTGGAAAGCACCTTCATGATCCACGCGACGCCGGGCACCAGCACGCCGACGATCAGCGTCAGCTTCCAGTTCAGGTAGACCAGATAGAAGAGCAGGGCGATCAGCGTGAAGCCGTCGCGCGAGAGGCCGAGCAGCGCCTGCACCAGCAGCATGGCGCCGGTCTGCACCTCGTAGACGACCGTGTTGGACAACGCGCTGGCCGACTGCCGCGAAAACAGCGAGAGCTCCGCCGCCAGCACCCGATCGAACAGCAAGCGGCGCAGGCGCTGCATGCCTTCGTTGGCGATGCGCGCCAGCGCGTACTGCGAGACGAACTGGGCCAGCCCGCGCACCGCGAACAGCGAGATGAGCACGACCGGAACCGTCCACAGCGCGAGCTGGCCGCGCGAGAAACCGCGGTCGAGCAGCGGCTTCAACAGCGCCGGCATCAGCGGCTCGGTGAGCGCCGCGATCATGGCCGCGACGACGCCGATGGTCCACCAGCGCCGCGATTCCCCGAACCAGGTCATGAGCCGCGAAAGACGGCGCATCAATGGGACACGCACGGGTGCGTCGGCGGGGGCAGAGGGCATGGCGGCGGATTCTACGGGCGGCGATCCCCGGTCTTTGTGCGCCCGGGCGCGCCCTTGTGCCACCGTCGACAAGGGGTGTTCACGTTTTGTGACGCCCCCCTCGGAGCTATGTGTACCATTGAGCCTCGCTTCAGATCGGGGAAACTTTTGCCCCGGAAACTTCTCCGAACTGCATGAACAAGCCGTTGCCAGCTCTTATTTCGACTTCTTCTTCATCGTTCACTGCACGCCGCACCCTGATTGCGGCACTCGCTGCCTCTCCCGCGCTCTCCGCCCTTGCCCAGTTCCGGGTGGAAGTGTCGGGCGTCGGCTTGACGCAGTTGCCGATTGCGCTCGTCCCATTCAAAGGGCAAGACGCGTCGCCGCAAAAGATATCCGCCATCGTCCAGGCCGACCTCGAGCGCAGCGGGCAATTCCGCGGCGTCGATGCATCGGGCCAGGCGCTCGACGAGACATCGCGTCCTGATCTCACCCTTTGGCGCCAGCGCACCGCCGACTCGCTCGTGGCCGGTGGCGTGACCCGGCTGGCCGATGGCCGCTACGACATCAAGTTCCGTTTGTGGGATGTGGTGCGTGGTGCAGACCTCGGCGGCCAAAGCTACACCGTGCCGCAAGGCGACTTGCGCCTGGCCTCGCACCGCATCGCCGACTACGTCTACGAAAAGCTGACCGGCGAAAAAGGCATTTTCTCGACGCGCATCGCTTACGTGACCAAGGGCGGCAGCCGCTATACCTTGTGGGTGGCGGATGCCGACGGCGAGAACGCGCAGGCGGCACTCGCCAGCCCCGAGCCCAGCATCTCGCCGTGCTGGTCGTCCAATGGGCAGCAGCTCGCGTACGTGTCGTTCGAGTCGCGCAAGCCCGTGGTCTACGTGCACAACGTGGCCAGCGGCCAGCGCCGGCTTTTGGCCAACTTCCGCGGGTCCAACAGCGCGCCGGCGTGGGCGCCCGATGGCAATTCGCTGGCCGTGACGCTGAGCCGCGATGGCGGCTCGCAGCTCTACACGATTGCCGCGAGCGGCGGCGAGCCGCGTCGGCTCACGCAGAGCAATAGCATCGATACCGAGCCGGTCTATTCGGCCGACGGCAGCACCATCTACTTCGTGAGCGACCGCGGCGGCGCGCCCCAGATCTACAAGATGGGCGCCAGCGGCGGCAACCCGACACGCGTGACCTTCAGCGGCACCTACAACATTTCTCCGTCGATCAGCGCCGATGGCCGGTGGTTGGCCTACATCTCCAGGGTGGGTAGTGCCTTCAAACTCCACGTGATGGAGTTGTCGACCAGCACGGTGAACGCGATTACCGACACCGTGGCCGACGAGAGCCCGAGTTTTGCTCCTAACAGCAAACTGATCGTCTATGCAACGCAGCTGCAAGGCCGCGAAGCGCTGATGACCACGACGCTGGATGGAAAAATAAAAGCACGCCTTGCAGGGCAAGCGGGCGACATCAGAGAACCGGACTGGGGTCCGTTTCAGAAGCAATGATTAACTTGAGGAGTTCGAAAATGTTGAAACGCACGATTTA
>JAQGMP010000359.1 GCA_028292285.1 Variovorax sp.
ACCTGCTCCATGGCGTGCGTGATCTGCTGGCGCGTGAGTTCGCTTTCCTTCGCATAGCTCGGCAGTCCGCGCAGTACGCGAAGCGACCCGCTGACCGGCTCGATCAGATCGGCCCATTCGACCTGGCCGATCATGCGCAGCGTGGTGATGATGTTGCCGACCGTCAGGTTGGCGGCTGCCTGTTCGGCGTGGGCCTCGCCGATCAGCCCGGGGCCGTTGGTGCAGCGGAGCGCCGTCCAGCGCACCAGGGCCGGCGGGGTCTCACCCTGTTCGACGGGCAGGCGCTGCCAGAGCTGCGTGAGGTAGCTGTTGGCCAGGCCGCGGCTCAGCAGCGCTTCGTAGATAGCGTCGAGGTCTTCCTCGGAAAGCGAAGCCGCGGCGTCCCACGCCGCATGGGCAACCTCGCGCGCGACCTTGGCGGCGGCGATGCTCTCGGCGACGCGCCGCAGGTTTTCGAGCAGCACCACGCGCAGCGTCGTCGGCAACGCCCACAACTCGCCCAGCGTGAGTTCGTCGACTTCCTGGTAGGCGTTGAGAAACGCGGTGAAGAGCTCGTCGTTGAGCACGCTGTCGGTGTGCGCCACATAGGCCCACGCAATGCCGTAGACCCGCGGCAGGCCGGCGAGCGGTTGCGCCACCAGCTTGGGCAGGCGCGCGTAGTAGCTGCGCGGCACGCCTTCGCGAATCTGCTGAAGCTGCGCCTCGACCAGATGGAAGTTGTCGAGCAGCCATTCGGCCGCGGGCGACACGTAGCGGCCGCTGCGCGAGGTCAGCGCGATGTAGTCGAACGCTTGCCGCAATGATTCGAGGTTGCGGTCGACTCTCGGGAAGAACGGCGCGGCGCCGGAAGCATTCGTCGAATCGTCGACTACCTGCGCGCGGGCCAGACTGAGGCCGTGCTGCTCGAAGCGCTGCGTGCCGAAGAGCTCGGCGCGTATCGGCGCCTCGACCGCTTCGTGCGGACTGGAAAGAAGGTTAAGGGCGTATTCGCTGAGCGAATCGAAGCGATGAAAGACGGACGCGGCGCTCACTCACGCGTCACGCGATGGCCAGCAGTCCGAGCCCCATCACGAAGGCCACGAAAGCCACTGTCACGATGCGGCCGGCCGCTATCGATTGCACCCGCTGCAAGCCGCTTTGGAGCGTGAACATCGGGCCGCGTCCGCGCGCGCACGCGCGCATGTGGAGAGCCAGTGCATCGAAATCGCCGCTCACGAAGTCGGCCGGCAACGCATGCGAAATGGCTGAAGATTGAGGCGAAGACATGGCAAGTTTCCTGTGGACGACCCTGGAGCCGCTGCGTACGCCGAGGGCGTTTGCGCTAGCTGTGTACGTGGACTTCAGGGTAGTCCGGAACCTTGCGTTCGACGGTGCCGTATCGGCCGATGTTTGCGTAGGAGGCGGCGCACAACGGGCACCGCCGAGGTGCATTGTGCGCCATGTCGGTATTTACCCTGTGTTCCGAAGTCCGGCCGCCACCCCGTTGATCGAGATGTGAATGCCGCGCTGGAGCCGCTCTCCGCCTTCTCCGGCACGGTAGCGCCGCATCAGTTCGACCTGCAGATGGTGCAGCGGATCGATGTATGGAAAACGGTGGCGCACCGAGCGCTGCATGTCGGCGTTGCCTTCGAGCCGCTGCTTGGCGCCGGTGATGAGCGTGAGCGCGTCCGACGTGCGGTGCCATTCGCTCTCGATCATCGAAAACACCTTTTGCCGCAGCTTGCGGTCGGCCACCAGCTCGGCATAGCGCGAGGCCAGCGCGAGGTCGCTTTTGGCCAGCACCATGTCCATGTTCGACAGCAGCGTCTTGAAGAACGGCCATTGCGCGTACATGCGCTGCAGCAACGCCTGGCGTTCCTTGCGCTCGGCCGGTTTGCCATCGGCCAGAAACTGCTCGATGGCCGACCCGAAGCCGTACCAGCCCGGCAGCGTGAGTCGGCATTGGCCCCAACTGAAGCTCCATGGGACCGCGCGCAGGTCTTCGATCTTGTGGCTCGGATTGCGCGACGCCGGGCGCGAGCCGATGTTGAGCTCTGCGATTTCGCGGATCGGCGTGGCACCGAAAAAGTAGTCGCCGAAGCCGGGCGTTTCGTACACGAGCTTGCGGTACGCGGCCATGCTGGCGACCGACAGTGCCTCGGCCGCCGCGACGAACGGCGCCGGTGCCGACTTGGCGATCGGCAGCATCGTGGCCTCGAGCGTGGCAGCGACCAGCGTCTCCAGGTTGCGCCGGCCGATTTCGCGGTTGGCGTATTTGGAGCCGATCACTTCGCCCTGTTCGGTAAGGCGGATCTGGCCGCGCACGGTGCCCGGCGGCTGTGCCAGGATGGCGTCGTAGCTCGGACCGCCGCCGCGCCCGACGGTGCCGCCGCGGCCATGGAACATGCGGAGGCGAATCGGCTCCGACTTGCCCTTGTTGAGTTCGTCGAACAGCGCCACCAGCGCGAGGCCGGCGCGGTACAGCTCCCAGTTGCTGGTGAAGATGCCGCCGTCCTTGTTGCTGTCGCTGTAGCCGAGCATCACATCCTGTTCGGCGCCCGAGCGCTGCACCAGTGCGGCGATGCCCGGCAGCGCATAGAAGGCCCGCATGATCGGTGCCGCATTGCGCAGGTCTTCGATGGTTTCGAACAGCGGCACGACGATGAGGTCGTGGGTGGCGTCTTTGTCCATCGCGCCGCGCAGCAGGCCGACTTCTTTTTGCAGCAGCAGCGCTTCGAGCAGGTCGCTCACCGTTTCGGTGTGGCTCACGATGTAGTGGCGGATGGCGGCGTTGCCATAGCGCGCGCGTGAGCTGCGAGCCGCTGCGAAGATCGCGAGTTCGCTTTGGGCCAGCGGCGAATACTCTGCATCGGGCACGCGCAGGGGGCGCGCATCGTCGAGCAGTTTCAGCAGCAGCGTTTGCTTGGCGTCTTCGGCCAGCGATGCGTAGGCCGGCTCCATGCGCGCCGTGGCGAGCAACTCGGCGACCACGGCCTCGTGCTTGTCGGAGCTCTGCCGCAAGTCGACCGTCGCCAGATGAAAGCCGAACACCTCGACCGCCCGAATCAGCGGGCTGAGGCGCTGCGCAGCCAGCACCGCGCCGTGCTTTTCGGTGAGCGATTCTTCAACGGTGCGCAAATCGGCCAGAAACTGCTCGGCGTGTGTGTACGGGTTTTGCGGCGCCACCGCGTGGCGGGCGGCCTGACCGCCGGTCAGATCGCGCAAGGTGGCAGCCAGGCGCGAATAGACACCGGTGAGCGCGCGTCGATAGGGCTCGTCGATCCGATGCTCGTTGGCATCCGGCGAGCGCTCGGCCAGCGCCTGCATCTCGACCGACACATCGATCAGCGTGGCCGACAGCGACAGCTCGCCGCCGAGGAAATGCACCTCGGTCAGGTAGTGGCGCAAGGCCAGTTCAGACTGGCGCTTGAGCGCGTACTCGAGCGTGTCGGCCGTGACGTTCGGATTGCCGTCGCGGTCGCCGCCGATCCACTGGCCCATGCGCAGGAACGGCGCGATGCCTCGCTGGCCCAGCGCGCGTTCGAGGTCTGCATAGACCCGCGGAATCTCGCGCAGGAAGGTCGCTTCGTAGTAGCTCAGCGCATTCTCGATTTCATCGGCCACGGTGAGCTTGGAGAAACGCAGCAGGCGCGTTTGCCAGAGCTGCGTGACGCGCGTGCGCATCTGCTCTTCGTTCTCGGCGTATTCGATCGGCGTGAGCGCGTCTTTCTTGCCGATGAACGCATAGTGGCGCTGCTGGATTTCGTCGCGCGCGGTCAGTAGCAGGGCGATGGCGCGTTCGGCATCGAGGATGCTCTTGCGCTGCACTTCGGTCGGGTGCGCCGTCAACACCGGCGACACGTAGCTATGGGCCAGCGTTTCGACGATGGCTTCGGGCGTGATGCCGGCCTTGCGGATGCGGGCGAGCGCCATGGGCAGCGTGCCCGAAGCGCTTTCGCCTGCGCGGTCGGCTTCGGTGCGGCGGCGGATTTGATGCCGGTCTTCCGCCAGATTGGCGAGGTGGCTGAAGTAAGTGAAGGCGCGAATCACGCGCACCGTCTCGGAAGCGCTCAAGCCTTTGAGCAGGTTCTTCAGCGCGCGATCGGCCTGATGATCGGCGTCGCGCCGGAAGGCGACCGACAGCGTGCGAATTTTTTCGACCAGCGCATAGGTCTCTTCGCCTTCCTGCTCGCGAATCACGTCGCCGAGGATGCGGCCCAGGAGGCGGATGTCGTCGATCAGCGGTTGGTCTTCGCTCGGCCTGCGTTTGGGTACGGCGGCAGGCGCCACGGTCTTGCTCGTCGTCTTGCTTGTTGTTTTCAACGGTCTCTTCTCCTCGTCCTGGCGGGATTGCCGAATGCGCTTTCAAGGGCGTTGCTGCAGCGCAACATGCTAGCATTCCGCTGGTCTTATTCACCCGTGGAAAACGCCTGTGAGCAACATCGTGATCGCCACGCGCGAAAGCCGTCTGGCACTCTGGCAAGCCGAACACGTCAGGGCGCTGCTGCAAGAAAGAGGCCACACGGTGAGCCTGTTCGGCATGACGACCCGCGGCGACCAAATCCTCGACCGCTCTCTCAGCAAGGTCGGCGGAAAGGGCCTTTTCGTGAAGGAGCTCGAAACCGCGCTCGAGGAAGGCACGGCCGATATCGCGGTGCATTCGCTCAAGGATGTGCCGATGGACCTGCCGCCAGGCTTTGCACTGGCTTGCGTGCTGGAACGCGAAGACCCGCGCGATGCGCTGGTGTCGCCGCGCTACGAGTCGCTGGAAGCCTTGCCGCACGGCGCGGTGGTCGGCACGTCCAGTCTGCGCCGCGTCGTGTTGCTGCGCGCGTTGCGGCCCGACGTGCGCATCGAACCGTTGCGCGGCAATCTCGATACCCGTTTGCGCAAGCTCGACGAGGGCCAGTACGACGCGATCATCCTGGCCGCGGCGGGGCTAAAGCGACTTGGGCTCGAGAGCCGGATTCGCACCAGCTTCGAGCCCGACGTGATGTTGCCGGCGGCCGGGCAAGGCGCACTCGGCATCGAGATTCGCGCCGACCGTGCCGACCTCATCACTGCGCTGGCGCCCTTGGGACATCGGAAGGATTGGCTCGCCACGGCGGCCGAGCGGGCCGTGAGCCGATCGATGGGCGGCAGTTGCTCGATGCCGTTGGCGGCCCATGCGCGCTGGCAGGCGGGCGGCACCTTGCGGATCGACGCGGCTTGGGGCGATCCCGACGGCGGCGCTGCGCTGGTAAAGGTGCACGCTGAAGCTGAAGCTGAAACCGGGGCGGGCGGTCTCGACGCAGCCGAGGCGCTCGGAACCCGTGCAGCCGCCATGTTGCGCGCGGCCGGTGCGCACTGAGGGCGTAACGCCATGAGCGTGAGCGCGACGCGCGTCATCGTCACGCGGCCGGCGCGGGAAGCCAATCGATGGATCGTCGATCTGCAAGGCGCGGGCCTCGACGCCGTGGCATTGCCGCTCATCGACATCGCGCCCGTTGCCGATGCCGCGCCATTGCGCGCCGCCTGGTCGCGCTTGGCCGGCTGCGCCGCGGTGATGTTCGTCAGCGCGACCGCCGTCGACGAGTTTTTTCGGCAACGGCCTGCCAATGCGCCAACAATGCCGCGTTGCTGGGCGACCGGGCTCGGCACGGCGCGCGCATTGCGGCTGGCGGGCGTCGCACCGGCGGCCATCGACGTGCCGGCCGCCGCCAGCGGCAGTTTCGATTCGGAGGCGCTGTGGCTGCAGGTGCGTCCCCAGGTCACGCCGGGCGCACGGGTGCTGATCGTTCGTGGCGGCGATGCGGCCGGCCACGCGGCGGGCCGCGACTGGCTGGCGCATGAGATCGCCGCGGCACAGGCCTCGTACGACACCGTGGTTGCCTACCGTCGCGTGCCGCCGTCGTTCGATGGCGCGGCGCTGGCGCTCGCGGCCGAGGGCGCCGCGGGGCGCGCGATCTGGCTCTTCAGCAGCTCGGAAGCGATCGGCAACCTGCGGCGCGCGCTGCCCGGCACAGGGTGGCATGCGGGGCGCGCCGTCGCGACCCATGCGCGCATCGCGGAGGCGGCACGGGCCACGGGTTTCGGCACGGTCGTGCTCTCCCAACCGCTCAAGGAAGCGCTGGTCGCCTCGATAGAATCATTGGCATGAGTGCAGCCTTCCCGTCGGACGATCTTTCGCCAGAGCCGATTGCGCCCATCGCCGGACCTGCACCTTTGCCCGTACCGGCTCCGGCCCCACCCATCGTCTCGCCCTCGCTGGCTGCCGCAACGCTGTCTCGCATCGTCTTCGGCTTGCTGGCCATCGTCGCTTTCGTGGCGCTGGTGATGTGCATCGTGCTGTGGCAAAAAGTCAGCGGCATGCAGGAACAGCTGGCGCGCCAAAGTGCAGATGCCTTGATGCAGGCGGCCGAGGCGCGCACGTTGGCCCGCCAGGCGCAAGAGACAGTGCGCGACACGGCTGCGCGGCTGGCGCTCACCGAGACGCGCGTCGGGGAAGTCGCGTTACAACGTTCGCAGCTCGAAGACCTGATGCAGAGCCTGTCGCGTTCGCGCGACGAGAACCTGGTCGTCGACATCGAATCCGCCGTGCGACTGGCGCTGCAGCAAGCCGAAGTCACCGGCAACACCGAGCCGCTGCTTGCTGCCCTCAAGGCCGGCGATCTGCGGATCACCCGCGCCGCACAGCCGCGGCTTGCGCCGCTGCAACGCGCCATGCAGCGCGATGCCGATCGGATTCGCAGCACGGCGAGCACCGACAGCGGCGAGGCCTTGCGCAAGCTGGACGACCTGATGCGCGGCGTGGACGATCTGCCGACGGTCAACGCGGTCGCGATGCGTGGCTCGGGCGCCAATCCGTGGCAGGCCGAAGCGGTCCCCGCCGATGCGCCATGGTGGCAGCGCGCTCTGCTGATCGTGCGCAGCGAGGCGCGTTCCTTGCTGCGGGTGGGGCGCATCGAGCGACCTGAAGCGGTTTTGCTCGCGCCGGACCAAACGTTCTTTTTGCGAGAGAACCTGAAGCTCAAGCTGCTCAATGTCAGGCTGGCGCTGATGTCCCGGCAGGTCGACAGCGCCCGCACCGAGCTCGGCACGGTATCGGCCACGCTGAATCGCTACTTCGATCCGGCGTCGCGCCGCACGCAGGCCGCCGCGACCTTGTTGCAGCAACTGCAGGCGCAGGTCAAGTCGACCGAGCCGCCGCGCATCGACGACACGCTGGCCGCCATCGCGACCGCCGCCGCAGGACGCTGAACCGCCGATGCGTGCTGCACTCTGGCTCCTGGCTCTCTTCGGCATCGCGGCGGCCGTGGCGCTGTTTGCGGGCAATAACCAGGGCACCGTCACCGTCTTCTGGCCGCCATGGCGAGTCGACCTTTCGCTGAATCTGGTGTTGCTGCTGCTGGGCGCTGCTTTCATGCTGCTCCACTTGGCGCTGCGCGGCCTGTCGGCGTTGTTTTCGTTGCCGCTGCAGGCCCGGCAATGGCGCATGCAGCAAAAAGAGCGGGCGTTGTACGCCGCGTTGCTCGACGCGCTCGCGCAGTTGATCGCCGGGCGCTTTTCACGCGCCCGGAAGGCGGCGCAAGCGGCGCTGGTGCAAGAAAAAACGCTGGCTGCGCTCGATGCGCGGCTGCCGCAAGCGCAGCAGGTGCGCGTGTTGTCGCACCTGCTCGCGGCGGAGAGCGCCCAAGCGCTGCAAGACCGGGCGGCGCGGGATGCGCACCTTCAGCAGGCACTGAACGAGAGCGCCGACCGCAGTGCACTGCCGGCGCCCGAGACGCGTGAAGGCGTCCAGTTGCGCGCTGCGCGGTGGGCGCTCGAAGACCGCGACGCGCCGGCTGCGCTCGCGCGGCTCGAAGAACTCCCGCAAGGCGCGCAGCGGCGCACCCTGGCGCTCCGCCTCAGGCTCAAGGCGGCGCGGCTCGACCGGCGCACGTCGGAGGCTCT
>JAQGMP010000346.1 GCA_028292285.1 Variovorax sp.
ATCGCCTGCGCCAGATGCTGGTCGAGGATGGAGGTGTCGAACCAGTAATGGTCCTTGGCGAATTCGTCGACCAGGCGCGGGTCGATGCCCATCGCCTTGCCGACATCGCGCAGCGCGCTTCGCGACCGATAGCAGATCACCACCGCGGCAATGGCGGCGCGCTCACGGCCGTACTTCTTGTAGATGTACTGGATGACTTCTTCGCGCCGCTGGTGCTCGAAGTCGACGTCGATGTCGGGCGGTTCGTTGCGCTCGCGGCTCAAGAAACGCTCGAACAGCAGATGGCCGACTTTGGGGTCGATGGCGGTGATGCCGAGGCAATAGCAGACGGCCGAGTTGGCCGAGGAGCCGCGGCCCTGGCAAAGAATTTTCTTTTCCTTGGCGAAGCGAACGATGTCTTCGACCGTAAGGAAGAACATCTCGTAATGCTTCTCGACGATGAGGGCGAGCTCGTGCTGCACCTGTCTGCAAACGCTCTCGGGAATGCCGCTCGCATATCTTTCGAGCGGATACCTTTTGAGCGCACCCTCCCAAGTCTTGCGTACCAGCGTTTGCGCCGGCGTTTCTCCGTTGCCGAGCAGCTCCAGCGGGTACTCGTAGTGCTTCTTGATTTCGTCAGGATCGAAGCGGCAACGCTCCATCACCGTCAGCGTGTTCGCCAGCAGTTCGGCCGGGTAGAGGTTGGACAGCCGGATGCGCGAGCGCAGATGCCGCTCGGCATTGGACTGCAGCGCGAAGCCGCATTCCGCCACGCTCTTGCCCTCACGGATCGCAGTGACCACGTCGTGCAGCGGCTTGCGTGATCGCTTGTGCATGTGCACGTCGCCGGCCGCGACCAGCGGCACACCGGTGGCTTCACCGACCTGCTCGAGCGTGAGCAGCCACAGGTCGTCGTCCATCTCGTTGAGCAGTTCGACGGCGATCCAGAGGTGGTCGCCGAACAGGGTTTTGGCGTGCGCGACGTCGGCAGACAAGGCTTCGGCATCGACCGTGCGATGCGGCACCAGAAGGATCTCGCAATGCTGCAGCGATGCGACGTCGCTCTCCCGGCTTTCTCCGTTGCCATGAACTTCATCGCCGTCGTCCACTGGCCAAGTCACGCGGTATTCGCCTTTGGGTGCTTCGGTGGTGCGCGCCGCGGTGATGAATTCGCAGAGGTTGCCCCAGCCTTCGAGGTCGTGCGCAATGGCCACCAGCTTGAAACGGTCGAAGCCGAACTCGCTGCCGAACAGAAGCCGGAAATCCGGATTGCGCGTGAGCGGCGGCTCGTTCGGGTTCTTCCGCTCCCACTCGGCCATGGCTTCCGGATGCTCGCGCAACGCGACATGCGCGCGCACGATGCCGGCTACCGAACATTCGTCGGTGATCGCCAATGCGCGGTAGCCGAGGTGATAGGCCTGCGTCACCAGTTCTTCCGGCCGCGAAGCACCGCGCTGAAAGCTGAAGTTGGTCAGGCAATGCAGCTCGGCGTAATCGGGCAGCGCCGGTAACTTCGGTGACGTCGATAAGGTCAGCGGCTGATTCGGCTGCTTGGGCGGCAACGAATGCAGCCTGGCCGGCCGGCGCGCCATCAACTGTTTGTCGCTGAGTTCAGGCATAGATTCCCTGCAAGAACCAGCGTGGCTCATTCATGCCGGGCAAGGCCGAAGTCCGCTCGCGATACACCCAGACCAGTCCTGCCTCGGGGCTCTCCGCGACGTAGTAATCGCGCACCGCCGGGTCGCCGCCTTCGTTGTGGTCGTCGACCCACCAACCGCCTTCGAGCCGCTGCGGCCCGACCAGCCGGCGCAACCGTCCGTGATACCAGGGATGGCCTTCGCGCATTTCAAGGCGCAGCGGTTCGCGCAGCAGCCAGGGCGGAAACAGGCTTGCTGCCTTTGGCTTTGCTCCTTCTCCTTTCGGGAGAAGGCGGGGATAGGGGCGCCCTCCCGCGCGGGAGGAAGCAAGCACCCGCCGCAGCGCAGGCTCCCAGCGCTGCATCGCCTCCGGCCGGTGGTCCGCCGCCGCCACCGGCACCTGCACCTGCGGCGCCCCCAGCCGCGCGCTCAAGCGCTCGACCAGCTCGTGCAGCTTGTCGCCCTTGCGGTTGTCTTCAGGCAGAAAACTCGTGCTCGCACCGGCCCAGGGCGACGTATCGAGCGAGCGCAAACGCAGCCAGCTCGCGGGCGCACCGAGCTGCGTCAGCGCCAACCGTTCGCTCATCAACTTGCGCAGATGCGCCATGTCTTGCGTGGGCTCGGCGGTGCGCACCGTGATGCTCTGGTACGGCGGCAGGTTCACGCCGTTGAAGCGCCTCAAATCGAGCGTCCATTCAAGTTCCAGCGCCAACACGCCGCGCTGACGTGCGCGCAGCCAGATCTGCAGTGCGGACAGCAAGCGGCTGGCCGACCACATGAGCTCGTGCGCGTTTTCGGCCAGCGCGGGCAGTTCGAGTTTTTGGTCGAACACATCGGGCAAGGTGAGCCAGGTGTGTTTTTCGGGGCGCAGTCCCCACGCCATGTCGAGCGCTTCACGCAATGCCGTGCCGAAGCGCCGCGAAAGACCCCCGCGCGGCAGCGCCGCCACATCGCCCCAGGTGCGGCATCCCATGCGCTCCAGCACATCGAGATGTTCGCGCGCGGCCGTGAGCGCACCGAGCGGCAAGGCGGCCGGCACATCGTCGGGCGGCTTGTGGCCGCGTGCGAAGAGCCGCAGCCGCGCCAATGCGATCAAGCCGTTGGCGCCCTGCACTTTCTGGATGCGCGTGCCGGGCGCCGGATTCCATGCGTTCATCAGGCGCATCAACGCCTGTTGACCGCCCCAAAGCCGCTCGCAGGCAGAGACTTCGAGCAAGAGCGCTTCATCGAGCCAAGCGACACGCGGCGTGAACTGGAGGGCCCACCAACCGAGTGTTTCGATCGAGGGCGCAGCAACAGCAGTGGCAGACGCAACCGCTGTATCGGCGAGTGAAGCAGTCGGCGCCTCTTCAGGCTGCCACCGCAACGCGATCCACTGCATGCGATTGCCCCTCCTTCCTGCGCAAATCCAAACGGACCACGGTCGCGCCCGGCCTTGCTTCACCTTGCGTGCCCTGGGTGTTCTGAACTTGCGCGCCTTGCAGCTCCTGCATGCGCCGCTTGCGCCGCAACTGGCTGGCCGCGAGCAGCGACGCCATGCGCTCGCTGCGGGCTGGCAAGGTCAATGGCATCGCCAGCGGCGGGCCGCGGCGCTTGAGCAAGTGCACATCCATTTGCCCGCCTTCGGCCGGAACCACCTGCAGCCGCAACCGAGCCGGCGAAGCAGACTGCGCCATGGCCTCGGGCCTGAAAACGAACAGCAATCCTTCATGCTGTGCCGCGGCGAGTTGCAGCCGGCGCAACTCGCCCACGCGCGCCTGCGGCAGCCACGCCAGAACGCCCGCCACATCGGCACAACGCAAGGCCTGCTCGCAGGCCCAGAGCCGGGCGGCGGATGCCTCGCTGCGAACCCACATCAGCGCCTCGACCGGCAACCCGGCCGCAGCCAGCGCCGGCCCGAAAGGCTCGTAAGGCGCCCCGATCAGCACCACCGGCCCGCCACGCGTTTGCACCGCTTGCGCCAGTACCGGCAGCAGCAGTTGCCAGACATGCGCCTCGGGCGCCGCCTGCAGCACCTCCGTCATCGCGCCGATCGGCCAGCCGCCCCCCGGCAACTCGGCGTCGAGCGCCGGATGGCCGGTGCCGAGCACAGGCATGTCGGCGCTGCCCAGCTCGTCGCCGCGCCAGACGTTTTGGCGCGCGGACGGTGAAAAGGAATCGAAGGAAGGGAGGCCCATGATGAATCGTTAACTGTATTTTTATACAGTATTTCGAAAACCCCAACGACTTCTTTGAAACACTCTCAAGCGATCATCAATAGCGCCATGTCCGAATCATTTTCCGAATTCACCCGCGCGCGCTTTCTGCGCCTCGGCATTGCGCTGTCCGTCAGCGTTGCGCTCCCTCCTTTCACCCACTCTCGGGCCCAAGGCAAGCCCCAAACCATGAACACCCGCCCCATCCCCTCCACCAAAGAAGCCCTGCCCGTCATCGGCTGCGGTACCTGGATCGGCTTCGACCAGCAGCCGGGCAGCGCCGAATACCAGCGATTGCCGGGCGTGCTCGATGCGCTGTTCGCGGCCGGCGGCAGCGCGGTCGACAGCTCGCCGATGTATGGCCGCTCGGAACAAACGACGGGCGAACTGCTGGCGGGCCGGGCGCAGCAAGCCGGCGCCGCTCAGGCCGACAAGCCCTTCATCGCCACCAAGGTCTGGACCCGCGGCCGTGACGCCGGTATCGCGCAGATGGAGCAGTCGTTCACGCGACTGCGCACCCAGCGCATCGACCTGATGCAGGTGCACAACCTGGTCGACTGGCGCACGCACCTGAAGACCTTGCGCGGCTGGAAGGACAAGGGCCGCGTGCGCTACATCGGCATCACGCACTACACCGCGTCGGCCTATGCCGAGGTCGAAGCCGTGCTGCGCGCCGAG
>JAQGMP010000353.1 GCA_028292285.1 Variovorax sp.
CCGCGATCTCTGTGGCTAACGGCCCCATCGCGGAAGCCACAACGACCTCGTTGGCTCCGGCAGCCCTTGGCTGGACGACCGACCAGAAATATTGTCCCGGCGTTCGTTCATCGATAACTAATGCAAACGTGCTCATCCCAATGATTGACCTTTCGCCGTTGTGGAGCGGTCGAGGGGTCAATAAGTTCGCGCCCTCGGCCGAATAAGGTGCATCACCCTACAGATCGGGTACCGATCTGCCACCGCCTCCTTTAGAGCTGCTGCAGAAGTCACGGCGAAGTCGCCTGCCCTGGTGCGGCGCCTGGTGAAGCTGTGGAAAAAGGCCAAGGCCCGCCGCTACCGCGCTGGCGTGCTCTTTCTTTTTTTGCTCGTCGGCGTTGGCGATTTTTCTGCCGACGGCTTGGCAAAAGGACCCAGCGAAGCGTTGAGGGCCATGGACATAGCGGCGTCTCCGTTCAAAAGATCGCGCCAGCGCAGTTCAACCTCGGGTTTTCTCTTGCCCTTGCCGGTCAGCCGCAAACCGTCCGCGTCAAGGCAAACGGTGTAAGCCATGGAATCGACGGTCACTTGCCGCTTCAGTTCTTTGTCCAATACAGTAGTCACCGCAGCACCCCTCAATTCAGTTACGCCGCAGATATCGTACGCGCCAGATCTTCTGCCAAGCGAGAACGCGCGGGAGCATCTTGTGTCCATACTCGCATCGCAGTATGGGAAGTTCGTGCTTGGGTTTTCTGGTTAGCTGCATCGGGCCAACGCCGAGCCCGAGAAAGTTGGATGAGGCCTGAGACAGACGTCTAGACGAACTTGCTCAGGACGCCGACGATTGCCCTCGAGTCATACAGCTTTGCCAGAACGGAGGCACCGGCAAGGCGAACGTCCGCTTCCTGGCCCGTAGCGAACACGATGCCGATAGCCGGATGCCGTTGTTTTGCGATCCTGGCGAGCTCGATGCCCGATATTCCGGGTAGTCCGACGTCGACCATTAACACGTCCATATCGCTTGCGGCCAATGCATCGAGCGCTTCCGCGCTCCCTGCCGCTTCCGTCACGGCGTGGCCGAGGTCCCGCAAGATCTCAGCCGCGGTCACGCGGATAACGGGATCGTCTTCCACGAGCAGGATGCACAGCGCCGCACCGAGGAGGCGGCCGCCGGGGCGCCGGGTTGCTGGCTATCCTTTTCAACCGCCAACATGCGCTGCTCCTGATTCGCTGATCTTGGCAAAGCCGAGCAGCCTGCCATCGGCAGCGAAGATGGGGTCGATGACAACGCTGGCCCAGAACCGGGTGCCGTCTTTGCGCACACGCCAGCCTTCGGCCTGGAAGGTGCCAGTGTCCAGGGCGGTTTGAAGAGCCCGCACTGGCAAGCCCGCCGCGCTTTCCTCTGCCGTGTAGAAGCGGGAGAAGTGCTGGCCAACGATTTCATCCGCGACATAGCCCTTGAATCGCTCGGCCCCGGCGTTCCAGCTGACTACGTTGCCATCAGGGTCCAGCATGTAGATCGCGTAGTCCCGGATGGCGGAGACCAGCAGTTCGAAGCGCTGCAACTCGATGAGCCGATGGTCGTTCTGGAGCGTGAGACTGGTCATGTCGCTTGAATGGATGGTGCGCTTTGCCAAGAAATGTAGCCGTTTCGGCAAGCATGCTTGGGACGCATGTGGCACGTTTGCGGCGGAATGCACATTCTCGGCGGACAGCCCCAAGCGGCAGACGCCTGAAAAACCGCATGGCCACCTCAGCGCGCCGCAGCTGATTGCACCTCGCGTGAAGCCGAGGATCACTGCAGGTGGTCGTGACCCAGATGTGGCCAGAGCGTGATTTAAATCCTGGACCACTCGTGTGCCGACGCTGATGATTCACCCATGTACCGACGCATCGCACTCCTCCTCAGCCCCGTCGTCATGGCCAGCCTGGTCTACAGCTTCGGCTTGATGGCCATTGTGGCTTGTATGGCGCTGATATTCGCAACCCTGTTGTTCTCGACCGGCGACAACAACGAGCCCGCTTCGAACAACGGCTCCGCCGACTACGCTACGACGCTGATGGGCGGCTTTTAAGACGATTCTCTGGCCCCTCGCTCGCCGGAATGGTCACCAACTTTCTTCGAAGAATTGGGTGTTGCTCAGACACGCAAAATTGACAAGTGGGCCGCTTGGCCAACGTGGGCGTCAGACCCAGCTCGATTCTGCGCTCCACTCGCCGACGGCCAACAAGCGGCCACGTGTGCGCGGACTTACGTCCCGTCGGGGGCGGCGAGTGCCTGCTCTCATGTAACGACGCTCGGGACGCAACCAGATAGTGTTGACGCAAGCAAAAAGGACCGAAATTCATGGCGCGACAACTTGATGACCTCGAACCGAGGCGGGTCGATTTGGACGATCCCATTGACGTCGGCTTCTGGACTGACCATTACGGTTGCACCGAGGATCGGCTGCGCCTGGCAGTCAAGTCGGTTGGACCACTGGCTCAGAACGTGCGAGAACACATTGCAAAGCTTGCGAAAGAGGCTCTCAAGTAGAGGCGGCACGCGGTGCTGAACGCATCACTTGGGCGCGCCAAATGGCTGGACGCCCGCTCCTGTCGCTCGCGATCGCGAAGTTAGCCGAGGCAAGAAATGGTCGCCCTTGAACTTTGCTGCCGCCTCGGCGCAAACATCAAGTGCGTCTGTGTGCCAGAAGAGCCGTTGGCACTTAGTTCATTCGGCAAGCTGACTTCCGTCGCCAGACTGCGTTCAAAAATGATGGACAGGTTGTGCGCGTTTCAGTTGCCGCGCAAATCAACATGATTGCTGTTTTCCGACGCGATTTCAGGACCAAGGGCGAAGTCGATGCCAATTCATGGATTGGAATCTACCCGTCGCGACGGCGGTTCGGCCCTCGCCGCCTTCTGTCCGTGGCCAGGCCTGGTGGCGCTCGGATCGGGCAAAAGCAAAGCGTATGTTTTCACGGCGGCCATGCCGGCTGGAATGATCGTCTTCGAATGGATCATGCGCCGCACGTCGCTACTTGCAGACTCCGTGAATTGACGCATTCGATTTCTGCGCCATCGGCGACTCGATCGGATTGCCATAGAGCGGTCTGGCGCCGAACTGCGTGCTGATGGCGTAAGCCACGCCGCAGGCCAGCATGACGGGTACCGTTAGCTGAAATTGATTCGTCATCTCCAGCACCATCACGATCGCCATCAGCGGCGCATGCGTGACAGCCGCCAGAACCGCAGCCATGCCGACCACAGCGAGCAGGCGGGGATCGCCCACCCACGCCGCCGGCAACCAGAGCGCCGCCAGCTGGGCCAACACGCTCCCCGCGGTCGCGCCGACGAAAAGGGATGGCGTGAACACGCCGCCGATCGCGCCGCTGCCCGAACTCAGCGTCGTCGCCAACACCTTCGCGAGCAGAACCCAGCCGAGCCATTGCCAGGCGTGTTCGCCGTGAAGCACCTGCGACACCACGCTGTATCCGTTGCCCCAGACCTGCGGCACCCAGGCGGACAACAGCCCCACGAGCAATCCGCCAAGGCCCAGGCGCATGACAGGCGCATGAATGCGCGCGAACCAGCTTCGTCCTGATTCGAGAAGCGCCAGCAGCGCCCAGCCAAGCCCGCCAAACAGCACGCCCGCAAGCAAGGCGACGCCAAGGCTCGTCGGCGCCATGACGACTGCCGGAACGTCGTACAGCGGCCTGGTTTCGACCAGCCAGTAGATCAGTGAACTGGCCGTGGCGGACACGATCAGCACGGGCGCAACCGTGTGGCGCGCGAGGAAGCCGAGCGCCAGCTCCAGAACGAAGACGACGCCCGCGATGGGTGCGTGGTAAGCCGAGCCGATGCCAGCGGCGATGCCGCACACCAGCAGCGTGTTGCGCTGCTCGGGCGCTGTCGCGACCAAGCGCGCAAGCCGCGCGCTGACCCAGGCAGCCAGTTGAACCATCGGCCCTTCACGTCCGATGGAAGCGCCCGTGCCCACGGAAAACAGTGCGGACACGGTGCGTGTCAGCGTCGTTCGATCGTTGAGGTCGACTCTGCCGGCACGTGCGGCATCGATGTAGTCGAGGTTCACTGCGCCGCCCGGCCCACGCCTGGCCCAGGCTGTTCCGCCTTGCAGAACCAGCCCTGCGAGCACCCCACCCGCCGTGCAGACCAGCGCGCGGTGCCATGGCGGCAATGACAACGCGGCTTCGACGAGCCCGCCGCGATGCCCGGTGGCGAGTTCTTCCACTGCTTGCGTCAACCACCGGAATCCAACGACGGCTGCCGCGGCGAGCGCGCCGGTGACAGCAGCCCACCACCACACGCGCAGCGTTTCAGCAGCGGGTCCCATGGCCCACAGGCGGGCACGGCCCAGTTTGGGGGACGCTACTTCTTCGGGGGTTTCATTGGCAGCCAAGGGGATTCCATGTCAAGACGCCCGCGGGGCGCCACGAAAGCGCCGCAGCTTGTCCGACACGCGATTTTGCCGGCGGTGGACCAAGTAGAAGCGGCGTCTCAGGCGAGGCAACCTGGTTCGCAAGAAGGCCAGGCTGCCGAGTGTCACGAGGTCCTGCGCCGCGCACAGCGACAGAGCCGGATCGTTTCGGCCGCGCCTGCCTTGATCGCTTCGTTGCTGCCCGGCTGCAAGTCGCGTTCAGATGGCGCACG
>JAQGMP010000389.1 GCA_028292285.1 Variovorax sp.
TCTCGGTGATGTTCGCCAGCAGCGCGTCCGGCGAAATTGCAAAGTCGGTCATCGGTTGCAATTCCTCAGGCGCGGGCAATGGTGTTGGTGCGGCGAATTTTTTGCTGCAGCTGGATCACGCCGTACAGCAGCGCTTCGGCGGTGGGCGGGCAGCCCGGCACGTAGACGTCGACCGGCACGATGCGATCGCAGCCGCGCACGACGGAATAGCTGTAGTGGTAGTAGCCGCCGCCATTCGCGCACGAACCCATCGAGAGCACCCAGCGTGGCTCGGGCATCTGGTCATAGACCTTGCGGAGGGCCGGCGCCATCTTGTTGCACAGCGTGCCGGCCACGATCATCAAATCGGACTGGCGTGGACTCGGGCGAAACAACATGCCAAAACGGTCGATGTCGTAGCGGGCCGCGCCGGCGTGCATCATCTCGACGGCACAGCAGGCCAGGCCGAAAGTCATCGGCCAAAGTGATCCGGTCTTCGCCCAGTTCACCACCGAGTCGTAGGTGGTGGTGACGAAGCCTTCTTTCATGACGCCTTCAATGGCCATTGCGCGAATTCCTTGTCATTCCCAATCCAGGGCGCCCTTTTTCCACTCGTAGGCAAAGCCCACGACGAGGATGGCGAGAAAAATCATCATGGCCCAGAAGCCGACGGCGCCGATCTCCTTGAGCGCAATGGCCCAGGGAAACAGGAAGGCAATTTCCAGATCGAACAGGATGAAGAGAATGGCGACGAGGTAATAGCGCACGTCGAACTTCATGCGCGCATCCTCGAAGGCCTCGAAGCCGCACTCGTAGGGGGCGTTCTTGGCAGCGTCCGGTCGATTGGGACCGAGGATGTAACCGATGACTTGGGGGGCGACGCCGACGCCGACGCCGACCAGGATGAACAGCAGGACGGGAAGGTAGGAATCGAGGTTCATCGAGGATTTTTATCACCGCTTGCCATCGACACGCAGCAACAGGGTCGTTGCTTCGTGTCGATGATATTTGGTGCGGTCGGCGAGACTCGAACTCGCACAGCTTTCGCCACTACCCCCTCAAGATAGCGTGTCTACCAATTTCACCACGACCGCGGTTTTTTTCTGTCCGGATGGCATGAGGAACCCGTGAAGGTTTTGGCTTTCCAGACAGCTTAAGAGTTTACCCTCAAATGCGACGTTTTCTGCCGGGACGTCGCACCGAAAACAAGATGATTACTTCGCTGGAATCTGCGCAGCGCCCGATGCCGGTGCGGCAGGCGCCGATGCTGGTGCAGATGCGCTGCCTGACGGGATCTGCGATGCAGCGCCGGCCGCCGGTACAGCAGGCGCTCCGTTGGCCGCCCGCTCCAGCAAGCTATCGCCGCCAGTCGGCCGCGCGTGGCTGAAATAAGCCAATAGCAGCGTGCAGACGAAGAACACCGCAGCGAGCACAGCCGTGGTGCGCGAAAGAAAGTTGGCGCTGCCGCTGGCGCCGAACAGGCTGCCGGCGCTGCCACTGCCAAACGCCGCGCCCATGTCGGCACCCTTGCCGTGCTGGATCAGGATCAGGCCGATCATCGCGAGGGCCGACAGCATCTGCACGCCGACCAAAAGGTTGAGGACTATGTTCATTCGTTCTTACTCCAGGAATTGCAGCGCGCTCAGGCTGCTGCGGCAATGATTTGCAAAAAGTCAGGGGCCTTGAGCGACGCGCCGCCAATGAGTCCGCCGTCGATGTCGGCTTGCGCCAGCAGTTCCGCAGCATTTGCCGCGTTCATGCTGCCGCCATAAAGAATGCGAACGCCGGCAGCGTGTTCGCTGGCCGCATGGTGCAACTGCGCGCGCAATACCGCATGCACCGCTTGCGCTTGCCCGGGCGCCGCCGTCTTGCCGGTACCGATGGCCCAAACAGGTTCATACGCCACGACGATTTCGCTGATGCAATGGCCGTTGACGTGGATCACCGCCGCGAGCTGGCGCTTCACGACTTCTTCGGTTTGGCCTGCTTCGCGCTGCGCCAACGTCTCGCCGACGCAGACGATCGGTGTGATGCCGTTGGCCAGTGCCGCCGCGGCCTTTGCAGCAACAGCCTCGTCGGTTTCGCCGTGGTATTGCCGGCGCTCGGAATGGCCAACGATCGCATAGCGAACGCCGAACTCTTTCAGCATCGCGGCCGACTGCTCGCCGGTAAAGGCGCCGTGAGGGTGCGCCGAGATGTCCTGCGCGCCCAAGGCGAGTTGCGAGCCGGTCAGCAACGACTGAACCTGCGCGAAGTACGGTGCAGGAACGCAGAGCGCCACGTCGCAAGCCACGTTGGCCGCACCCTCCAAGAGTGCACGCACCAGCGTCTCGTTGGCGCCCAGGGCGCCGTTCATCTTCCAGTTGCCGGCAATCAGCTTCGCGTGTTTGGCCATCGCATTCACCACGTCAACACGATCTTGCCGACGTGCAAGGTCGACTCCATCAACGTGTGTGCCTGTGCGGCGCCGCTCGGCTCACCAATGGCCGCAAAGGTGCTGTGAATCACGGGCTTGATCGCACCCGATTCGAGCAGCGGCCAGACCTTTTCACGCAGCGACCTAGCAATGGCGCCCTTGAAAGCGATCGGTCGCGGCCGCAAGGTCGACCCGGTGACAGTGAGCCGGCGGCGCAGCACGAGGCCCGCATTGAACTCGCTTTGCACGCCGCCCTGCACTGCGATCATTACCAGTCGACCGTCTTCGGCCATGCATTCGATCTCGCGCGCCACGTAGCTGCCGGCGACCATGTCGAGAACGACATCGACGCCCTTGCCGCCCGTGATCGTCTTGACTTCCGCCACGAAATCGGCCGTCTTGTAGTTGATGGCGTGGTCTGCGCCCAGCTTCAAGCAGGCGGCACATTTTTCATCGCTGCCGGCAGTGACGATCACGGTGGCGCCAAACGCTTTCGCGAGCTGAATCGCGGTCACGCCGATGCCGCTCGAGCCACCCTGGATCAACAGCGTTTCGCCCTTCTGCAAGCGCCCGCGGTCGAACACGTTGCTCCACACGGTAAAGAACGTCTCGGGCAATGAGGCCGCTTCGACGTCACTCCAGCCCTTGGGCACGGGAAGGCATTGCGCCACTGGCGCCACGCAATATTCGGCGTAGCCGCCGCCGGCAACCAATGCGCAGACGGCATCGCCGACGGCAAAGCCGCCCTCGGCCATCGCCTTGGCGTCGCCCGAGACGATGTGCCCGGCCAGTTCGAGGCCCGGCAAATCGGAGGCGCCCGGCGGCACCGGGTAGTGGCCCATGCGTTGCAACACGTCGGGCCGGTTGACACCACTCGCGACCACGCGAATCAGCAGCTCGCCGGTGCCGGCGACAGGCTGCGGACGCTCTACCACGCGCAGCACCTCGGGAGCGCCGTACGAACTGATTTCAATGGCTTTCATGGTCTTTCCAGGCTGCGGCGCCCGCCTTATGGACGGGCGCAGGCTCCGGGGAAAAGAAGACAGCGGTGGCGGCTCTCAAGCCCCATCGCCGCGTTCTTCTCACTCTTGCGATTCGCGAGGTGTTTGCTCGGCGACAGGTGCCGGCTGGTCATTGCGCGTGTCGTTACGCGGTTCGTTGCGCTGTTGCTCGTTGTTGAAACGCGGAGCGCGATCGCCGCGATCGCCACGATCCGATCGCTCGCGGCGCTCGCCACCACGGTCTTCACGCGGTGCGCGTTCCTGGAACTCCATGCCGGCCGGACGCTCGGTCAGGGCCTTCATCGACAGCTTGACACGACCCTTTTCGTCGGTCTCGAGCACCTTGACCTTGACGATCTGGCCTTCGGTCAAATAATCCTGCACGCGCTCGACGCGTTCGTGCGCGATCTGGCTGATATGCAGCAAACCGTCCTTGCCCGGAA
>JAQGMP010000398.1 GCA_028292285.1 Variovorax sp.
CGCTTCGAGCTGCATCAGGTCGCGCCGCCAGCCTTTGCCGATGCGCTGGTCGAGCAACGCGGCGAGCGATGGATTGGCTTGCGCCAGCCAGCGACGCGGCGTCACGCCATTGGTCTTGTTGTTGAAGCGTTCCGGGAAGATGCGGTTGAAGTCGGCAAAGATCGATTGCTTCATCAGCTCCGAATGCAGGCCCGATACGCCGTTGATCGAATGGCTCGCCAGCACCGCGACGTACGCCATGCGCACGCGCCGCTCGCCCGACTCGTCGACCAGCGACAGGCGGCGCAGCAGCTCGACATCGTTGCCGACCTTCTGCGTCACGGTCGCGAGGAACTTCGCGTTCATGTCGTAGATGATCTGCAGGTGCCGTGGCAGGATGCGGCCCATCATCTCGACCGGCCAGGTCTCCAGCGCCTCGTGCATCAGCGTGTGGTTGGTGTAGCTGAACACCTTTTGCGTCGCGGCCCAAGCCGTGTCCCAGTCGAGGTTGTGCTGGTCGAGCAGCAGCCGCATCATCTCGGGCACCGCCAACACCGGGTGCGTGTCGTTCAGGTGGATGCTGACCTTGTCGCCCAGCTTGTCGAAGGTGGTGTGATTGCGCAGATATCGGCGCAACAAGTCCTGCACGCTGGCGCTGCAGAAAAAGTATTCCTGATGCAGACGCAGCTCGCGGCCCGAGGGCGTGGAGTCGTCCGGGTACAGCACGCGCGAGACGTTTTCCGACTGGTTCTTGCTTTCGACCGCGACCATGTAGTTGCCTTTGTTGAAGGCAGACAGATCGATCTCTTCGGTGGCGCGCGCCGACCACAGCCGCAGCGTGTTGGTCGCTTGCGTACCGTAGCCGGGGATGATGGTGTCGTAGGCCACGGCCAGCACGTCGTGCGTGTCGACCCAGTCGGCCGCGCCGTACGGTGCGTTGGTGCCTTCGCGCTTTTGCACGTGGCCGCCGAAGCGCACGCGGTAGTTGACCTCGGGGCGTTGAAACTCCCACGGGTTGCCGCGTGTGAGCCAGTAGTCGGGCGTTTCCACTTGCTGGCCGTCGACGATGCGCTGGCGGAACATGCCGTACTCGTAGCGAATGCCGTAGCCCATGCCGGGCACGCCGAGCGTCGCCATCGAATCGAGAAAACATGCGGCCAGCCGGCCGAGGCCGCCGTTGCCCAAAGCGGCATCGGGCTCCCGTTCGGCCAGCGCCGACATGTCGACGCCGAAGTCGGCCAGCGCCTCGCGCACCGTGTCGTAGAGGTCGACCGCCAGCAGGGCGTTGGTGAAGGTGCGCCCGATCAGGAATTCCATCGAAAGGTAGTACACGCGCTTCACGTCTTGCTGGTACTGCGCCCGCGTGGTGGCCATCCAGCGCTCGACCAACTGGTCTCGCACAGCCAGCGCGGTGGCGTTGAGCCAGTCGTCCTGGCTGGCCGCGACCGGGTCTTTGCCGACGGCGTAGATCAGTTTGTTCGCCACCGCACGTTTGAAGGCGGCGACGTCCCGATCGGGGTGGTCGTATTCGAAAGCCTTGATCGGGGTCGCCGCGGTCGTGGGCATCGTTGTGGTCATAAAAGGGCTCGCAGAGGTTGTGAGGTGGAGGGCGTGAAAGCCGTCAGGCGATGGCCTGCTGGTAGACCGCGATGTATTGCGCGGCAGCGGTGGCCCAGTCGACCGGGCGTCGCATGGCGGTGGCGCGCACGCGTTTCCAGTCGGTCGGACGCCGGTACAGGGCGAAGGCGCGGCGCATGGCGCGCGCGTAGTCGCCGGGTTCGAAGCGGTCGAAGACAAAGCCGGTGGCTTCTCCGTCCGCCATGTCTTCGAGCGTGGTGTCGATCACCGTGTCGGCCAGTCCGCCGACCCGGCGCACCAGCGGCAGGCTGCCGTATTTGAGTCCGTACATCTGCGTGAGGCCGCAGGGCTCGAAAAGCGAGGGCACCAGCGTGACGTCGCCGGCGCCGAAAAGCTGGTGTGCCAGCGCCTCGTTGTAGCCGATGGTGACGCTCACCGATTGCGGCATGGCCGCCGCGCGATGGCGAAAGGCCTCTTCGAGCCAGCCGTCGCCGCCGCCCAGCAGCGCCAGTTGGCCGCCCTGTTCGAGTAGCGCATCGAGCCCGCTGAGCACCAGGTGCAGGCCTTTCTGTTCGGTCAGGCGGCTCACCACGATGAAGAGCGGCGCATCGGACAGTTCGGCGAGGCCGAGCTGGCGCTGCAGCGCGGCCTTGCTCTGCGCCTTGCCGGCCATGCGGCGCGCTTCATAGTGGTCGGCCAGCAGCGCGTCGTTGGCCGGGTTCCAGACGTGGTCGTCGACTGCGTTGAGGATGCCGGTGAGCACACCGCTGCGCTGGCGCAGCAATCCGTCGAGGCCGAAGCCTTGCTCCGAGGTCTGGATCTCCCGGGCGTAGGTCGGGCTCACGGTGGTAAGGCGGTCGGCGTAATACAGGCCGCTCTTCATGAAGGAAAGCTGGCCGTGGTACTCCAGCCCGTTCATCTGAAACGCCGGGCCAGGCAAACCGAGGTCGGCGAAATGCCACGGCGCGAACACGCCCTGGTAGGCCAGGTTGTGCACGGTGAAGACGCTGCCGACGCGCGGTCCGGCCGGGCGCTGGGCAAACGCCAGATACGCCGGCACGAGTCCGGCGTGCCAGTCGTGGGCGTGCACCACCTCTGGCTGCCAAGTGGTGTCGAAGCCTTGCGCCAGTTGCGCACCGGCCCATCCGAGGAGCGCGAAGCGGCGGTGGTTGTCGTCGTAGGGTTGGCGGTTCGCGTCTTCGTAGGGGTTGCCGGGCCGGTCGTACAACCCCGGTGCCTCGATCACATAAGCCGGAATATCCGGCGCGCCCGCGGTTTCGATGCGGCCTTGCAGCAAGCGACAGGTTTCTCCCCATGGCGCCCGCAGTTCGGCCACGGGAGCCAAGCCGGCCACCCCCGAAACGATGGCCGGAAAGCCCGGCAGCAGCACGCGCACGTCCTGTCCGGCGGCCGCGAGTGCGATCGGCAGGGCGCCCGCCACGTCGGCCAGGCCACCGGTCTTGAGGAGGGGAAAAAGTTCAGCGCTGACTTGCAGGATTCGCATCGGCGGTCAGGTTTCGAGCCGCTTCAACATTTCGCGCGTGACCAGGGTCACACCGGCTTCGGTGCGCTCGAAGCGGGCCGCGTCGGCGACCGGATCTTCGCCGATGACCATGTCGTCGGGGATCGTGCAACCGCGGTCGATCACCACTTTTCTGAGGCGTGCACCGCGGCCGATTTCGACGTCGGGCAACAGCACGGCCTCGGTGATCTCGCAGAACGAATGAATGCGCACGCCCGAGAACAGCACCGAGTTGCTGACACTGGAGCCCGAAACGATGCAACCACCCGAGACGATGGTGTTGAAAGTCATGCCGTTCTTGCCGTCGCGGTCAAGAACGAACTTGGCCGGCGGCAGCTGCCTCTGGTAGGTCCAGATGGGCCAGTCGGTGTCATAGATGTCGAGCTCGGGAGTGATGGATGCCAGATCGAGGTTGGCCGCCCAGAATGCATCAATCGTGCCCACGTCGCGCCAGTACGCCTTGGCGCCGGGGCCGCGCGGCCCGCGCGTGACGCACGACATGCCGAAAGGATGCGCCAGTGCGCGTCCTTCGGCTACCGCACGCGGAATGATGTCCTTGCCGAAATCGTGGTCCGAATCGGGGTTGAGGCTGTCTTCTTCGAGCAGCTTGTAAAGGTACTGCGAGTCGAACACGTAGATGCCCATGCTGGCCAGCGCCACATCGGGGTTGCCCGGCATCGCGGGCGGGTCCGCGGGCTTTTCGAGGAAGGCGGTGATCGTGCGGTCTTCGTTGATCGCCATCACGCCGAAGGCGGTGGCTTCCATGCGCGGCACCTCGATGCAGCCGACGGTGCAGCCGAGACCACGCTCTGCATGGTCCTTGACCATGATCGAGTAGTCCATCTTGTAGATGTGATCGCCTGCGAGAACCACCACGTAGTCGTGCCGGGTCGAGCGCGTCTGGATGATGTCGAGGTTCTGGAACACGGCGTCGGCCGTGCCGCGATACCAGTGCTCGTCGCCGACGCGCTGCTGCGCCGGCAGCACGTCGACCATCTCGTTGAGTTCGGCCCGCAAGAAGCTCCAGCCGCGCTGCAGGTGGCGCATCAGCGAATGCGATTTGTATTGCGTGACGACCGCCATGCGGCGGATGCCGGAATTGAGGCAGTTCGACAGCGCGAAATCGATGATGCGGAACTTGCCGCCGAAGTAGACGGCTGGCTTGGCGCGCCGGTCGGTCAGCTGCTTCAGCCGCGAGCCGCGGCCGCCGGCAAGCACGAGGGCGATGGTGCGGCGCACGAGCTGATGCGCCTCCAGACTGACTGGCGTGGGATGGTCCATGGTGTGTCTCCGTCTGTCTTTGTTGGTTCGTTCGTCTGCAATTCTTGACGCGGTTCTTGTCCCGATTCCAGCCTAGCACCGCCTTGCGCGCATGGCTCCTACGATCTTGCGATCCACAGACTCGCAGGCGCCACACGGACGCTTTGCGGCAGCGCCTGCGAGGCGACCGCTGCGTCTTGCGACGGGTCGGTCGCCAGACAGCCTTGCCATGTGCCTTCGGGCAATAGGAAGTCGACCGGTGCGGCGCCGGCGTTCACCAGCACGAGCCGTGTTCCTTCGGCACGGAGGGCGTTCGGCAGCGGATCGAACCGGATTGCAAGGGCCGTGCCGTTCCAGTCCGCGGCGGCCATCGGTTGGCCATCTGCGCGCAGCCAGCGGACACCCGTCGACGGCGAATCGCCCGCGGGCCACCACTGCCCGTTGCGCAGCGCCGGCGATTCGCGGCGCAAGGCCGTGAGGCGTGAGATGAAGGGCGCGAGCGACGCATCGGCCGCCGCCCAGTCGAGCCATGTCAGTTCGCTGTCCTGGCAGTAAGCGTTGTTGTTGCCTTGCTGCGTGTGGCCGAGCTCGTCGCCGGCCAGCAGCATGGGCGTGCCTTGCGACAGCAGCAGCGTCGCGAGCAGCACCCGCTGCAGGCGCGTGCGTTCGGCGCGCACGGCCGGGTCGTCGCTCGGCCCTTCGACGCCGCAGTTGCGGCTCAGGTTGTGGCCGGTGCCGTCGCGGTTGCTCTCGCCGTTGGCGAGGTTGTGGCGGTCGTCGTAGCTGACCACGTCGCGCAGCGTGAAGCCGTCGTGCGCCGTCACGAAATTGACGCTCGCGGTGGGTGCCCGGGCGTCGTGGCGAAACTGTTCGCTCGACGCGGTGAAGCGATGCGCGAAGTCGCCGAGCCCGGTGCTGCCGTCATGGCCCTGCCGCACCCAAAACGCGCGTTGCGCATCGCGGTAGCGGTCGTTCCATTCGAGCCATCCCGACGGAAAGGCGCCGAGCTGGTAGCCGCCCGGCCCGATGTCCCACGGCTCGGCGATCAGCAGCACGCGCGACAGCACCGGGTCTTGCGCCACCGCCGCGAAGAACGGCGCGCGCCGGTCGAAGCCGGTGGCGGCGTTGCGGCCGAGCACGGGCGCCAGGTCGAATCGAAAACCATCGGCACCGAACTCGGTAACCCAGTAGCGCAAGCTGTCCATCACGAGCTGGATCACCCGCGGCTCGTCGAGCTTCAGGCAGTTGCCGCAGCCGGTCCAGTTTTCGTACAACGCGCGGTCGTCCGGACGCAGGTGGTAGTACAGCGCGTTGTCGATCCCGCGCATCGACAGCGTCGGGCCGAACTCATCGGTCTCGGCGCTGTGGTTGTAGACGACGTCAATCACCAGTTCCATGCCGCGCGCATGCACCGCGTCGGCCATTGCGCGGAACTCGCTGGCCGGCGTGGTGCCGACTTGGCCGCTCCAGTAGCGCAATTCGGGAGCGAACCAGCCGATCGTGTTGTAGCCCCAGTAGTTGCTGAGCCCCATGCCGAGCAGCCGCTGCTCGTCGGCGCGGTGCTGTACCGGCATCAGGCTCAGCGTGGTCACGCCGAGCTGCTGCAAATGGTCGAGCACGGCCGGATGCGCCAGCCCCGCGTAGCTGCCGCGCAGCGTTTCGGGCACAGAGGGGTGCAGCCGCGTATGGCCGCGCACATGTGCTTCGTACAGCACGCGTTCACTCGCCGCGATGCGCGCGCGGCCGGCCGGTGCGGCGGGCAGCGGCGCAGTGACGCAGGCCTTGAGCGCGACCGATGCGTTGTCACGGCGATCGGGCTGCGTCGGGTCTTTGGCATCGTGGCCAGCGAAGATTTCTTCGCCGCCATAGCGACCGGTGATGGCGCGCGCGTAGGGGTCGAGCAGCACTTTCGCAGGATTGAAGCGCTGCCCGTCTTTCGGCGACCACGGGCCGTGCACGCGGTAGCCATAGACCAAGCCGGCGCGAGCGCTCGGGAGCTGGCCGTGCCAGACGCCGTCGGTGCAAGCAGGCAAACCGAGGCGCTGCTGCTCGTGCTTGCCCGAACTGTCGAAAAGGCACAGCTCGACCCTGGT
>JAQGMP010000419.1 GCA_028292285.1 Variovorax sp.
TGCCAGCTGGTGCGGAAGCGGCCGGGACTCTGCCCGGTCTGCCGCTTGAAGGCCGCGCTGAACGCCGTGTCCGACAAATAGCCGACGCGCTCGGCAATGCCGGCGATCGCCTCGTCGCTGTCTTTCAGCGCGCCGCGTGCCACGGTCATGCGCCAGCCGCTGAGGTATTCGAGCGGCGTGGCGCCGGTCAGGCTTTTGAAGCGGATGGCAAACGCAGTGCGCGACATGCCGGCCGCGGCGGCGAGGCTTTCGACGGTCCAGCGCCGCGCCAGGTCACCGTGCAGGCTCGACAGTGCCGCACCGACGCGCGCGTCGGCCATGGCACCGAGCCAGCCTTCGGGCTGCGGCGTGTTGCTCAGAAAGATGCGCAGCGTTTGCACCAGCACCATCGCGGCCAGGCTCGTTCTCGCGACCGATGTGCCCGGCTGCGTGTCGCTCACCTCCAGCCGGAGCAGCTCCAGCAAGCTCGCGAGCGGCGCGCAACCCGGGTCGCCGGCGCGCAAATGAAGACAGCAGGCTGGAGACCTTGAGCATGGAGAGGACGTCTGAAAGAGGGTCCATCGGAAAACTCGGCAGATTTGTACGATCGAAGAAGAAGTCGAGCGTAGCGCTTATCCATCTGTCCTGCGATTCGCAGGACGATGACGCCATGTCTTCCTCCAAAATCAGCCGCCACGCCGTCGTGCTGGGCTTCTTGAACAGCATCGGTCCGTTCGCGATCGACATGTACCTGCCGGCTTTTCCGGCCATTGCGCGCGACCTGCGGGCCGACCCGGATGCGGTGCAACTCAGCCTCATGGCCTTCTTCGTCGCGCTCGGTGCGGGTCAGTTGATCGCCGGTCCATTGTCGGACATGTTCGGTCGCCTGCGGCCGATGTTCGGCGGCCTCCTCCTCTTCGTCGCGGCCAGCGTCGGCTGTGATTTTGCCTCGACGATCGAGACGCTGATCGTCTTCCGATTTCTGCAAGGCCTGGGTGCGTGCGCCAGCATGGTGATGCCGCGCGCCATGCTGCGCGACCTCTACAGCGGGCCCGACGCGGCCCGCGTGATGTCGATCGCGATGCTCGTCTACAGCGTCTCGCCCATCCTGGCGCCACTGGCCGGCAGCTTCGTCGCCGAAGCGGTCGGCTGGCGCGGCATCTTCGCCGTGCTGGGCGGGCTGGCGCTGCTCGGCATCGCCCTCACCGTGGCCTTTCTGCCAGAGACGCGACCGCGCGCATCGCGCATGAGAAGCGGCCTGAAGACAGCGATGAGCGCCTACCGCGTGCTATTGACCGACCGGCGTTTGCTCGGCATCGCCTTGATCGCTTCGCTCACGCTGTCCGGCTTCTTCGTCTATGCGGCCAATTCGTCTTTCGTGCTGAGCTCGCACTTCGCCGTGTCGCCGCGGATGTATTCGGTGCTGTTCGCACTCAACGCCATTTCGCTGATCACGGTGTCGCAGTTCAACGGCTGGCTCGCACGGCGCTTCGGCCTCGAGCGCGCCGTATGGGTGGCGATCGTCGGGCACGTCGTCACGATGACGCTGCTGCAGTGCGCCAGCTTTTCAAAGGTGCCGCCGCGGGAGACGCGGCGATGATCGCGGCATGGCCATGCTGAATATCGACGCTCTGACGACGCGGCAGGCGCTGCCCTTTCCCGTGCTGATCGAGGCATTGCGGCGCATGTTCGCCGCAGGCTGCGAGGTGCCGCGGCGGCACGTCCACGAGGTGGCGCCCCCAGAGGCTGCGGGCGTCAGCTCGCTCATCATGCCGGCGTGGAACGCGCGGTACTACGGCGTCAAGATCGTCAACATCGCGCCGGGAAACGCGGCGCGCGGACTGGCCGGGCTGCACGCCAGCTACCTGCTGCACGACGCGGCGACGGGCGTGCCGCTGGCACTTGTCGATGGCAATGAAATCACTGCGCGGCGCACCGCGGCCGCCTCGGCGCTCGCGGCCTCCTGGCTGGCGCGTGAAGACGCGCGCCATCTGCTGGTCCTGGGCGCGGGCAAGGTCGCCCGGCTGCTGCCGGAGGCGTATCGCGCTGTGCGTGCCATCGACCGCGTCACCGTCTGGGCGCGCTCGCCGGCACAGGCCACAGCGCTGGTGGGCGAGCTGTGCAATGCAGGCATCGATGCAGCGGTTACGGCCGACCTCGCCGCCTCCGTCGCAGCGGCCGACATCGTCAGTTGCGCCACGTTGGCCACATCGCCGGTGGTGCTCGGGCAATGGCTCGCAGCCGGCAGCCACCTGGATTTGATCGGCAGTTTCACGCCTGCGATGCGCGAAACCGACGATGCCTGTTTTGTGGGCGCGAGCATTTTCGTGGACACCGAAGAGGCGCTTCAAAAAAGCGGCGATCTGCTCGGCCCGATGGCACGCGGCGTGTTCGAAGCCGCCGATGTGAAAGCCACGCTGGCCGAGCTGGTCGCTGGCACGAAGCAAGGCCGCCGCGCGCCGACCGAACGGACCGTGTTCAAGTCGGTGGGGACAGCGCTGGAAGACCTCGCGGCCGCCGTACTGGTCTACGAGTCGCTGCGCGCGTAGTTGCCCAAGTGCCAGCCGACGCTGCCACTTCGCCAGCGAACGGCGCAGAACGCGACACCTCTTGCGCTTCCGGTTGACCCGCGCTTTCGAGACACTGGGTGCATGACTTCCAGCCGCTCTTCCCATTACGCCTCCACCCTCTACATCAGCGCACCCGAGATGATCCGCATGGTGCAGCGCAAGGGCTTGTCGGCCTGCATCGCCGGCATTGCCGACCGTATCGAGCGCGAATTCCTGCGCTGGAACGAGTTCGACAAAAGCGCCCGCGTGTCTTCCCATTCGGATGTCGGGGTGATCGAACTGATGCCCATCGCCGACGCGTCGCAGTTCGCGTTCAAATACGTGAACGGCCACCCGACCAACCATCGCCACGGCCTGCCGACCGTGATGGCGTTCGGCGTGCTGGCCGACGTTGCCACCGGTGCGCCGCGCCTGCTCTCCGAACTGACCCTCACCACCGCGA
>JAQGMP010000422.1 GCA_028292285.1 Variovorax sp.
GGAACCTGACATGCGGATCTTCGGATTGGCCGGTTTGCTGGTGGCACTCGTCATCGTCGGCCTGCTCGCCAAAAAGCAGTTTGCGACGATCGCCGCGCCGGCGTTGCCGGCCGTGCCCGGCGCGCAGGCACCTGCCGCCGGTGCGGCACCGGCCAACGCGCGCGAGCAGAGCCAGCAAATTCAGCAGCAGTACAAGCAGGCCATCGATGCGGCGATGCAGACGCCGCGCAAGATGCCGGACGACAACTGAAGATGACGGACGAAGACTGGATGGCGCTCGCTTTGAGCGAAGCGCATGGCGCGGCTGGCGCGGGCGAGGTACCGGTGGGCGCCGTGCTCGTGAAAGACGGCGTGGTGATCGCAAGGGGCCGCAACGCGCCCATCGCGCAGCACGACCCGAGCGCGCATGCCGAGATCAACGCGCTGCGTGCCGGCGCTGCGGCGCTCGGCAACTACCGGCTCGATGGCTGCGAGCTTTTCGTGACGCTCGAGCCTTGCGCGATGTGCGCCGGCGCCATGTTCCATGCGCGGCTGGCGCGCGTCGTGTTCGGTGCGGCCGACCCGAAGACCGGCGCGGCCGGGTCGGTCGTCGATCTGTTCGCCGAACCGCGATTGAACCACCGGACGCGCGTGCAGGGCGGCGTGCTGGAAGCGCCTTGCACCGAGCTGCTGCAGACATTTTTTCGGCAGCGCCGCGAGGCCGTGCGCGAGGGCGCCGAGCCGCTGCGCGACGATGCGCTGCGCACGCCGCCCGACCGCTTCGTCGGCTTGCCCGACTACCCCTTCACGCCCCGCTGGATCGGCGATCTCCAGAGCTTGCGCGGCTGGCGCATGCACTACGCCGACACCGCGCCATCGAGCGTGGGCCCCACATTGCTGTGCCTGCACGGCCCGGGTGAATGGAGCTACTTTTTCAGGCATCTGCTTGCGGCGCCCGGACCGCGCATGCTGGCGCCCGACCTCATCGGTTTCGGCATGAGCGACAAGCCCAAGCGCGAGGCGGTCCATCGGCTCGCCTGGCATTGCGACGTGCTGATCGAATGGCTCGATCGCCTGCAGCCGGGTCCGGTCGTGCTCGTGCACAGCGCGGCGGCGACCGGCCTCGCGGCGGCGTTGTCGAACGCGGCGCCGCACAGGTTCGCGGGCGTGCTCGCCGCGCCGGACGGCGGCGACGTGCCGACCGGCGCGTGGCGCGCGCCGTTCCCGGACCCCGGCCACGAGGCTGCGCTGCGAGCCCTCGGGCGCGACCGGGGAGACGCATCGGCAGTGTCGGCATCCTCTGGTCCGAGCCCGTCGCAAGCGCTCCAGCTGGTGCAAGACGCGATGGGATACTTCCGCGGGTGACAAAACACATCTACATCTATTCGCCCGCCAGCGCGGTACGCGACCGGGCCGCGTTCAAGCGCGGCGTCGCGCGGCTCAAGACGCTGGGCTACGAAGTCGAAATCGACGAAGCCGCGCTCAGCGTGCACCAGCGCTTTGCCGGCGACGATGCCGTGCGCCTCGCCGCCATCGCGCGTGCGGCCGCGAGCCAGGCCGACGTGGCGCTCATTGCGCGCGGCGGTTACGGCCTGACGCGCATCCTCGATGCGATCCCCTACAAGGCCGTTGCCAAGGCGATCGAGCACGGCACGGAGTTCGTCGGCCTGAGCGACTTCACCGCGCTGCAGAACGCGCTGTTCGCAAAGACCGGCGCGGTGACATGGGCCGGACCGGCCGTGGGAGAGGACTTCGGCGCCGAAGCTGGCCCGGACGACATCATGGAAGACTGCTTCGGCGACTTCACGAGTGGTCAGGGCGAGGGCACGGGCTGGCGCGTCCCGGTTCGAGACGCCGCCGCCATGGCGACGCCGTTCCGCAGCATTCACGGCGCCACGCTATGGGGCGGCAACCTGTGCGTGCTGACGAGCCTGCTCGGCACACCGTACTTTCCGGCGATCGACAAGGGCGTTCTGTTTATCGAGGACGTGAACGAGCACCCCTACCGCATCGAACGCATGCTCGACCAGTTGCGGCATGCGGGCGTGCTGGCGCGGCAGAAAGCGCTCGTGCTGGGTCAGTTCACCGGCATGCGCAAGATCCCCGGCTACGACCGCGGCTTCGACCTGCAGGCCGTGGTGGCGCGGTTGCGCGGCTTGCTGAAAATTCCGGTGTTGACGGGGCTGCCGTTCGGCCATGTGCCGACCAAGGTGATGTTGCCGGTGGGCGCCAAAGTGGAAATGGCGGCCGACGGACGCGATGTGTTTTTGGTGTGGGGCCATCGCCACGCACACGGCCACGGCGGCCACCACGCTCACTGACCCGAAAGGTCAGTCCCGATCGAGGTCGGTCAGACCGGGAAGCGCTGGTGAATGCGCGGGCCCATGGTGTTGGGCAAGCCGCCTTTGAACATGCAGTTGATCTGCTTGACCTGGCGGCGGGCTTCCAGCTCGCCGTCGACTTCGCTGAGCGCGGCCAGCAGGTCTTGCCGCAAATACCAAAGCGCTTCGACGTCTTCGGCAAAACGCACGCGCTGCATCAGGCGCTGCACGTTCTGGCCGCTGTGCACTTGCAGCAGCGACAACATGGCAGTGCGAATCCGTCCGGTTTTGCGGTCGGCAGAGCGGCTCCAGCCGATGCCGGGGAAGGACAGAAGTCGAAAAAAACTGCTTGGGGACACCATGACGCGGGAGCGATTGCCTGGAGACTCGATGGACGTACGTTACTGGCCGTCAACCCGCGGCGCAAGGCGGGAAACATTTATTCATGATTAAAAACAACATACTTCACGAAACTGTTCAAGCGTTTTCCCAAGAGTGGATACATTAGTTTTAGTTTTTGAGGTTTGAAGCCTCGGCAGAAACGGGCAAAAGGCCGTTTCTTCCACGATCGAAGCGGCGACTCGCGACGCCGGCGGTCCGTAGAGGGTGCCGATCGCGCGCGTTGCCGATTGCACACGCCTAAAAACAAATGCTTTGCCATAATCAATCAGCCGTCGCTACCAAAAAATTCACAAAATGGGCATTCAAACCACCGTCGTTTTCGCGGACCTGACCGGAAGCACCCGGGTCTTCGAGGCTATGGGGAACGCACGGGCAACGGAGACGGTCACGCGGTTGATTCAGTGGATCGGCGGCGTTTGCGAATCCCACGGTGGGCGTGTCGTCAAATCGCTGGGCGATGGCGTCTTTGCGACATTTGAGAGCGGGCCCGCCGCCACGGCAGCCGTGCTGGAAATGCAGCGCAATCACCAGAAGCGGCTGTCGGTCTGGCCGGCGCCTTTGCGCATGGACCTGCAGATCGGCGTCGCGAGCGGCGAGATCGTCGAGGTCGATGGCGATTGCTATGGCGACGCGGTCAACCTGGCCTCGCGCCTGAGCGACCTGGCCGG